>NZ_CP009043.1:1200000-1500000 GCF_000736415.1 Campylobacter iguaniorum
TAGCTATGATTATCACAGCTATGCTAATAGCACTACTACCAAGATAAACAACCCCTCTTGTAAATCCACCTACAAAACTAACGCTCTCAAATGCTGCTATACCAAAGATAGCGCTAAATATTAGGCTTAAAACAAGCAGATAATATCTCAAATTTGGACTTAAATTTAAGATATTTTTGCCTATTTTTAATTTTGTTCTCAAAAAAGCTCCGCAATCTGTGAGTATATTTACAGGACAAACCCATCCACAAAACGCTCTAGGAGCAATAAGTGCATAAAAAATAAGCACTATAAAAGCTCCAGTTATTGCAACAGAAGATACACTAAAACTAGCTAAAAATAGTTGCAATACAGCAAACGGATCGCTTAGGTTGATTGTGTTTAGTAGCGTTGAGCTACTTAAACTTCCTTGTAAAATTTTAACCCCATAAATATTTCCAGCGATAAAAAGTGCCAATATACCAAATTGAACTAATCTTCTTAAAATAGTAATTTTCATAGTTCATCTCCATCGTTTAGATAGTTAAGACTTTTTTTGCTATTTAGCTTGATCTTGGTGTCAGGGTTTTTGATTCTATCAAAATCACCTTCATCCCAACCTTTTATATAATTGTCATTCATCTCGCCTTTTATCACCTCTCTTGGAACTACAGTGATAGACGCCTTTTTAGTTATACAAGATTGTTCGCATTTTCCACATCCAGTACATACATCAGTATCTACTATTGGAAGTAAGAATGCGTGTTTTCCTGTTCTTTCATTGTGTTTATACTCTAGCTTCAAGGCCTTATCGATCAAAGGACAATTTCTATAACAAGCATCACATCTAAGACCAAAATACGCTATACAAGTCTTATCATCTACGACTGCCATACCCATTCTTGACTTGTTTATATCAAGTTTGCTATCGCTCATCATAGAGCTAGCGTCTAAAGCCCCAGTAGGACATTTAACAGCGCAAGGTATATCAGTACACATATAACAAGGTATCTCTCTTGGTTTGAAAAACGGTGTTCCCATACCAATTCCACCATCTCTAAACTGTGCTAGTTTAAGTGTGTGAAATGGACACGCATCCACGCAGATACCACAACGAATACATAAAGATAAAAATTTATCCTCGTCCATTGCGCCTGGTGGGCGTAGTTTAAGAACAGGCGAAGCAGAGGCGAATTCGCCATAAGCAAATCCTCCAGCTGCTAGCAAGCCAACTAGACTAAAACCTTGTTTTATCGCTTCGCGTCTTTGCATAATTAAGCCTTATAAATCTTAACTGCGCATTTTTTAAAGTCAGTTTGTTTTGATATCGGATCTGTCGCATCCAAACAGACCTTATTTATAAATACGTTCTCATCAAACCATGGAACATAGATCAAACCTTCAGCTGGTTTATTTCTACCACGGAAGTCTACTCTTGCTTTTACTTTTCCACGACGACTCTCTACCCATACGATATCGTTTTGTTTGACACCAAATTTATTGCCATCGATTTCGTTCATATAGCATAGCGCTTCAGGAACAGCACGGTAAAGCTCAGGAACACGCATAGTCATAGTACCACTATGCCAGTGCTCTAGAACACGGCCTGTACATAACCATAGTGGATACTCTTTGCTTGGCATTTCTGGTGGATCCATGTATGGACGGAAGAAGATTTTTGCTCTACTTTTTAGCGCTTCTTTTTCTTTTGAAGTTGCTTTAAACAAGTCACCACTTAGAAGTGCACCTGCTTTATTTCCGTAGAATGCAAACTCACCATCTGGATTTGCTTTTTTAGCATATACGTCGTATTTGGTATTGAATCTCCAAAGAGTCTCTTTACCATCAACAACTGGCCATCTAAGACCACGAACTTTATGGTATGTATCAAAGTCAGCCAAATCATGTCCATGACCTGTACCAAACTCACGATACTCTTCCCATAGATATTTTTGAATAAAGAAGCCATAACCTTCAAATACTTTACCATCTGATCCGACAACTTTTCTGCTATCGCCAAATACCTCAGTATTGTCATAGTTTTCCATAATAGGATCTTGTGCGGCAAATTTCTTAGCTTTTTTATTTGCAAATAAAACATCAAATAGTGTATCTTCAGGAGATATACCCATTTTTGCTGCTTCATCAAGAACATTTGGCAATGTAAGTTTTGCATCTACTTTTACTTCGCCCCAGAAATCTTTGACTTTAAAGCGTTTTGCAAATTCCAAATATTGCCATGTATCACTCATAGCCTCGCCTACTGGTAGTACTTGTTGTCTCCAGTGTTGAGTTCTTCTTTCGGCATTACCATAAGCACCCCATTTTTCATATATCATTGCAGTTGGAAGTATCAAGTCAGCGACTTTAGCAGAGATTCCAGGATATGGATCACTTACTACAATAAAGTTATTCATCTCTCTAGCAGCTGCTATCCAGTGATTAGCATTTGCTGAGTTGTGCCATGGGTTATTTACGTGAACCCAAATAAATTTAATCTTACCGTCTTCAAGGTCTCTCATGATTTTCATATATGGAGCACCTGGTTTAGGGTTGATAGTTTTAGCTGGAACACCCCAAATTTTTTCACTTATTTCTCTGTGTTTTGGATTTGCTACAACCATATCTGCTGGAAGTCTGTGAGAGAATGTACCTACCTCTCTAGCTGTACCACAAGCACTTGGTTGTCCTGTTAGTGAGAATGCGCCACTACCTGGTTTTGCTTGTTTACCAAGTAAGAAGTGAACCATATAACTTTGTTCATTTACCCAAACACCTCTTGTGTGTTGGTTCATACCCATTGTCCAGAAGCTCACTACTTTACGATTTTTTTCTATATAAAGGTCAGCTAATGCTTTTAATTTTTTCTTGAATTGTTCCAAATCTTCGTTTGGATCGCCTTTTGCAAGTTCGGCAACAAAGTCTAGAGTATAAGGAGCTAAAGCTTTTTTGAAATCTTCAAATCCGATTATCCAGTGTTTATCTGCACTGCCACTATTTTTGTTTTCTAGTGTATCACCAGCTTTCATACCTAAATAAGCTAGAGTTACGCCTTCGTTTTTGCTAAGAACTGTTGATTTTTCTTTTGCTGCAGTATCTAGCTCGCTTGGTCTGTATTTAGGGTGGTTGATGTTTGTTCTCATACCATAACCGATATCAACTGGACCAGTTGTAAATACACAGTTATCTTTTACAAATTTCTCATCTATAGCTTCAGGATGATTGTAAACAATCTCTCTAGCTATGTAGTTCCATATAGCAAGGTCGGTATGTGGAGTAAAGATGATTTCTATATCAGCAATATTTGAAGTTCTTGTTGAATAAGTTGATAGGTTTACAACTTTTACTTTCTCAGGATCTCTTAGCTTTCTATCGCTCACTCTTGACCAAAGGATAGGGTGCATCTCTGACATATTTGCTCCCCAAGCTACTATAGTATCAGTAAGCTCAATATCATCATAACAACCAGCAGGCTCATCTATACCAAATGTTTGCATAAAACCAACAACAGCACTTGCCATACAGTGACGTGCATTTGGGTCTATGTTGTGGCTTCTAAATCCAGCTTTCATAAGTTTAGATATAGCAAAACCCTCAGGGATTGTGTATTGACCGCTACCAAACATACCTATACCGGTAGGTCCAAGCTCTTTGTAAGTATTGCGGAATTGTTTTTCCATCTCATCAAAAGCTCTTTGCCAACTAACTTCTTGGAATTTGCCTTTTTTGTCAAATTCGCCGTTTGCATTAACTCTTAAAAGAGGTTTTGTTATACGGTCTTCACCATACATGATTTTAGCATTAAAGTAACCTTTAATACAGTTAAGTCCTCTATTTACCGGAGCTAGTGGATCACCTTTTACGGCAACTATTTTTCCATCTTTTGTAGCAATCATGACACCACAGCCAGTTCCGCAGAACCTACAAGCTGCTTTATCCCAACGCCAACCGTTATCGGCTTCTGCAGCACCCAATGAACTAGGAGCAGCTATTCCAGCAGCTGAACAAGCAGCAGCGGCAGCTGAACTTTTAATAAATTCTCGTCTATCCATTTGTTACACCTTTCTTGCATATTGCAAAATCTCGCAAGAAAATTATATTTAATTTTTATCGTTTTGCAACTTAAAATCTGACTAACTCATAACATATAATTTTTTAATTTTAAATATTATTAATTTTTTAATCCATAAAATAAATTTATGAATATTATTGTGTGTAGCATATAGCTATATTTCATGGCACTTGCTTCCATGATAATTTTACTAAATTTACAATATTTTGATATCTGTTATTAATATGTTAAATATAAAGTTCAAATTTTATATTTAACATATTAATAATCCAAATAATCAAATTTGAGCTAAAAAATAAAAAATAAGCTAACAGTAGAGTAAGGAATTAAGATATTATTAAATTTAGCATCTATTTAATTTTTATTATTCAAAAAATCAGATTACTGTAAGTTTATAAACAACATAAGACCGTAAATTTAGAATGCTTTATTTAATATTCCATTTATTAATCAAATTTTGAATATCAGATTTATGTGTCTTTACAAATTCATCTATAAACTCAGCAAATTCTGGGTCATCTTTTCTAGTTGCTATACCGTAATTTTCTAAAGAAAAACCATAATCCAAAATATGTGTATGCTCATCAACATACCCAAGAAGCACTGCTCTATCTATGCAAAATGCATCTATATTTCCAGATATCAACTCAGCTTTTATCCAGCCATAATCTTGATATGTTTTGATATCAAATGTCATATTTAGATCAAGTGATAAATCATCTATAGCTTTTTTAGATGTCGAGCCACCAGATACACCTATGATTTTATTATTCAAGTCTTCTATAGAAGTTATGCTTGGATCTTTTTTGACTAAACAACCTATCTGGTTTTGATAATATGGCGAACTAAAGGTATAAATATACTCTCTAAGCTTTGTTGCGCTAAATGTAGCGATGATAGCATCGACTCTTTTGGTATCTAGCATTCTTCCACGCGTTCTATCACTTACTGGGATTGTGACGAGCTTGGTTTCATCGCCCAAAATAGCTTTAGTTAAAAGCTTTGCTATATCTATTTCAAAGCCGTCTATCTTTCCAGTTTCTTTGTTTAAATAACCAAAAGACGGCACATTGTCCTTTACTCCGATAACTAGCCTGTCTTTGATTTTTATAGATTCAATAGTAGAGAGTTGATTACTGTCTTTTGCACTATCACAAGCCACAAAGGCAAGACCAATAAACAATACAAATAAACTTCTCAATACTATTTTCATCGCATTTCCTAAGTAAATTTAAATCAAACGTTGAATCTAAAATGCATTACATCGCCATCATTTACGATATAATCTTTGCCCTCAAGTCTCATCTTGCCAGCTTCTTTGGCTTTGCTTTCGCCGCCACAAGCCACGTAATCATCATAGCCGATCACCTCAGCCCTGATGAATCCTCTTTCAAAGTCATTATGTATCACACTAGCAGCTTTTGGAGCTTTCCAGCCTTTTACTATAGTCCAAGCCCTAACCTCCACGACTCCAGCTGTGAAATAACTTATCAAATTTAACTTTGCAAAAGCCGTTCTTATGATACACTCAAGTCCGCTTTCTTTAGCTCCAAGACTCTCTAGCATCTCAGCAGCTTCTTCATCGCTCATTCCGATAAGCTCTTCTTCTATCTTAGCACAAAGTTTTATTACTTCGTGATTTGATTTTTTAGCATACTCTCTTACTTTTTGCACATATTCGTTGTCTATTGCGATGTTGTCTTCATCGACATTTGCGCCATATATGACTTCTTTTGCAGAAAGCAATCTTAGTTCTTTATTTAAATTTATAAAAGCTTCGCTATCAGCCCCTCTAAAACTACTTGCGCTATTGCCGTTATTTAGATGTTCAAGAAGTGCATTTGCGTACTCCAAGCTCTCTTTTGAGCCTTTTGCTCCAGCTTTTGCCTCTTTAAGAAGTCTTTCTATTTTTTTGTTTAATTGCTCAATATCAGCTAGTATCAGCTCAGTTTCTATTATCTCAATATCTCTTATAGGATCGACGCTGTTTTCTACGTGAGTGACATTTGAGTCATCAAAGCAGCGAACCATGTGCAGTATGACCTCAGTTTCTCTGATGTTTGAGAGAAATTTATTGCCAAGTCCTTCGCCCTTACTAGCACCTTTTACAAGTCCTGCGATATCGACAAACTCGATGGTAGAATACTGAATTTTGTTTGGATTTACTATTTTAGCAAGCTCATTTAGTCTTTTATCTGGAACTGGCACGATGGCTTTGTTTGGCTCAATCGTGCAAAATGGATAATTCGCAGCCTCAGCGTTGCTAGCCTTTGTCAAAGCATTGAAAGTCGTTGATTTGCCGACGTTTGGAAGTCCTACTATACCTACTGCTAAACCCATTATTTATTACCCTTTTCATAATTTCTTGCTAATTTATTTAAATAATACAAATTCGCCCTAACCCCAGCTCCAGTCGCGCCTATTTGGTTGTATCCCCATGCTTTTTCTGTGTATGCAGGGCCTGCGATATCTAAATGAAGCCACTTATCTTTATACTCATCTTTGATAAATTTATCAAGGAATATTCCAGCCGTGATAGCTCCGCCGTATCTGCTTGAAGCTGTGTTGCTAATGTCTGCGATATTTGATTTGACTAGCTCTCTTAAATGGTCGTTAAACTCCAAAATAGTCAGATTTTCGCCACTTCTTTTAGTGAAGTTTTTAAACTCGCTTTGAAGTTCATAACTGTTTCCCATAACTCCAGTTGTATACTCGCCAAGACCAACCACGCAAGCTCCAGTCAAAGTCGCCATATCTATTAGCAAGTCTGGATTTAGCTCACTTTGAGCCCAGTCTAGGCAATCAGCTAGCACAAGTCTACCCTCAGCGTCTGTGTTTCTCACCTCTACGCTCACACCACTTCTAGTGATAAGTACATCATCAGGTTTATAAGCGTCGCCACCTATCATATTTTCAGTCGCACCAAGAACTGCATGTATCTCAAAAGGAAGCTCAAGCTCGCACGCTGCTTTGATTATACCCATAGCAGCTGCTGCGCCGCTTTTGTCACTTTTCATAGTTAGCATATAGTCGCTCGGTTTTAGGCTCAAACCACCGCTATCATAAGTAAGACCTTTGCCCACAAAAACGATCTTTTTAAGGCTCTCATTTTTTGGAGTGTATTTTAGATGAATTAGGCGTGGCGGATGAGCGCTAGCTCTATTTACTGCTAAAAATGCGTTCATATTTTGAGCTTTTAGGTAGTTTTCATCGTGGATTTTGCACTCCAAATTTACATACTCTAAAGTTAGTTTTTTAGCATCTTCTTCCATTTTTATAGGAGTGTAGATTTCTGGGATTTCATTTACTATGTCTTTGGCAAAATTTGTAGCATTTGCGATTATTTTTCCATGATTTAAGCCCAAATTTGCCTCATAAAGCTTGATTTCTTTACCGCCAAACTCATCTGTGCTTATCAAAATTTCTGCCAAATTTAAGCTTTTTTTCTCGCTTTTGTATCTGTCAAATTTATAAGCACTAAGCACAAATCCCTCAGCTATGGCTTCAAAAGACATCTTGTAGCAGCTATCAACATAGCTTGCCATTTTTATGCTTTTTACATTTAGCTCTTTTATAGCGTTAAATGCCTTTGCCACGCCTTGGCGAATGCTCTCAGGCTCAGTGTTTTTGATACCTACATAAACACGCCTCAAGCTTGGCAAGTTTAAAACGCCCTCGCCTTTGAAATTATAAAACTCAAATTCCTTGCTATCTTTTATAAATTTATGATTTAAATCTTTATTCACGACAAAAATAAGCTCATAATCAGCATTTATTTCATTTAATGATTTTTCAATTATTGTGAAGTTCATGTCTTTTTTTCCTTTCGTTTAATATATTTTTTTCTAGTTGTTTAAAGCCAAAAAGCAATCCGCACAAAAATATAACAATTATAGGAATAGCCAAATACCAATGCTTCTCAGCCCAGTGAATCGCATTCCAAATAGTCTGCCCAAAATACCAAGCTAAAAGTATTGTGATACCAGCCCACATCCAAGCGCTTATTAAATTTATAAAGGCAAATTTTTTCGCGCTATATCTTGTGATACCAATACTCATAGGGATAACTGTCCTAAATCCATACATATAGCGTTGCACGAAGATAATTGGCCAACCATATTTTTTGAGTAGCAAGTGGGCTACGGCAAATTTCCGCCTTTGTTTGGTTAGTTTTCTTTGGATATATTTTTTATTGTATCTTCCTATAAAAAAGTAAATTTGATCCCCGACAAATCCACCAATACCAGCTACAAAAACTATCATAGCTAAATTTACATGGCCTTCGTGGGCTAAAATTCCTGCAAGTATAAGAGCGATTTCGCCCTCCATAATACACCAAACAAAAATAACCAAATACGCCCAATCTTTATACTCAAAAAGTAGAGTTTTTAATGTTTCTTCCATTTTAAACCTCTAAAATACTGTAAATTGGACAATACTTTTCAAGTTCTTTTGTTCCATTTAAATCAACTAAATTTAGTAAAAAGCAAGCTTCTTTTAAATTCGCACCGACTTCACGTATAAGCTCGCAAGCTGCTTTTGCCGTCCCACCAGTGGCGATAAGGTCATCTACAAGCAAGACATTTGGATTTTGAACCTTCTCAAACGCATCTACATGCATCTCAATCTCATCAAAACCATACTCCAAGCTGTATTTTTGCGATATTGTCATATATGGAAGTTTGTGTGGTTTTCTGATAGGAACAAAAGCGATATTTAGCCTATCAGCAAGTGGCGCTCCTAGTATAAATCCCCTACTTTCTATGCCTACTATATAATCTAAATTTGCGTTTTTGTATCTATTTTCAAGGTGATCAAGTAGAAATTTAAATGCGTCTTTATCGCCTAAAAGCGTTGTGATATCTTTAAAAAGAATGCCTGGTTTTGGGAAGTTTTGCACATCCCTAATAGTGCTTAAAAGATATTTTTTTTCATCATTTGATAATTTATTCATAAATTTCCTTTTATAGTAATGCTTCGATTTTGCCTTCAAGCTCTTTTATGCGTTGTCTAAGCTTGTCATTTTCGATTCTGTATTGTGAGTTTCTTGTTCTTAGGCTTGTTACATCTGCTTTGATTTTGTTTAATTCATCTGTTAAAATATCGATATTTCCAAGAGATCTTTGGAGTTGAACTTGCAGTTTTCTTATGACGATTTCTGTATCATCGAGATTATTTTTCATAAAATCACGCATAGAAATCTCTTTTTTAAGTAGAGTTTTATAGTAAAATACCATAACAACAGCGTAGATACTAAAGCATATTAAAGCAGTATAAATAACCCAATCAGCTAACATAGCAACTTCCTAATTTATCTATCCTATTTTGATGTCTTCCACCAGCAAATGGCGTAGCAAAAAAGATATTTATCATATCTTCAATTGTAGCCCTGCCAACTATCCTAGCCCCAAAGCAAAGCACATTTGCGTCATTGTGTTCGCGGCTTAGCCTAGCAGTGGTGACATCGTGACACAAGGCACAACGCACGTTTGCGTGTCTATTTGCTGCCACGCTTATGCCTATGCCAGTTCCACATATTAGCACGCCGTAAATCCCATTTTTTTCAGATATTTTATTAGATAATATATTTGCAAAATCAGGATAGTCCACGCTCACATCTTTTGAGTTTGTTCCTAAATCTTCAATCTCAAAACCAAGCTTAACCAAGCACTCTTTAGCAAATTCTTTTGCCTCAAATCCAGCATGATCGCTTGCTATAACAACTTTTTTAACATCCATTTTAAGTCTCTTTTTACTAAATTCACTCCATTATATCATAATGAAGTTTAAGTTTAATTACTAAATTTACTTAGTTTAGGGTTGCTCATATATGAGCGACTCGTCATTTTCTAAAGTTGTCGCTAGTCTGCCTATTCTCTCCCAGCGGATTTTGTAGTCCTTATCCCAGCTAAAATATACAAACCAAGGCTGTCCGACTACAAATTTATACTCGACACTTCCCCAAAATCTACTATCATTACTATTTTCGCGGTTATCTCCAACCATAAAAAAGCTATCATCTTTTACCTTGAAATAAAACGCATTAAAAGGAAGTCCATCAATGCTTTCAAGCTCATCTATTTTAGCTGGACTCATAGCAAATTTATTTTGTTGCATATAATATAGTGCGATTGTAAATGTATCTGCATTTTGCCCTACAAAATTGTCTTTGTCGCCACGGTTTTCATAGTGGATACCTTTAAATTTATACGGCTCGCGGACAAATTTTTTGCCATTTAAAACCACAATATCATTTTTATCATAATTTTTTTCGATAAACTCATCGCCCTCGTGTGGTCTTAGATACATTGTTTTTGGAGCAAAAATCACTTCATCGCCACCAACAGCAAAGTTTCTTTTGACATAGTAAATTTTTGGGTCATTTGGATAGCGAAATACGACTATATCACCACGTTTTGGGCGATCACCTTGCACCAAATGTCCGTCATCATCACTATCAAACCAAACAGGGATTTCTACCCACGGGATATGTGGCGTAGCGATACCATAAGCAAACTTCTTAACAAAAAGATGATCTCCTATAAGAAGCGTATTTTTCATAGAGCCACTTGGTATGACAAAGGCTTGAGCTATGAAAAATATAAAAAGCAAAACTATGACAACAGTTCCCGTCCAGCTACTAGAAAAATCATAAAGCTTGGCAAAAAATTTTCTCATTATTTGCACTTTCTACTTTTTGCTGATTTTAGAGTATTATTTAGTAGCATTGCGATTGTCATCGGACCCACGCCACCAGGTACTGGAGTGATGAGAGAGCATTTTGGAGCAACAGCGTCGTAATCGCAATCCCCAACAAGCTTGCCATTATCAAGGCGGTTGATACCTACATCGATCACGATAGCACCGTCGCTTACCATATCAGAAGTTAAAAAATATGGTTTGCCAACAGCGACTACTACAAGCTTAGCTCTTCTTACTACTTCGGCTAGATTTTTGGTTTTTGAGTGAGCCACTGTGACTGTAGCTCCTGCATTTATAAGTAAATTTGCCATAGGTTTGCCGACTATATTACTTCTTCCTATCACGACTGCGTCTATTCCGCTCAAATTTACATCATAATCTTTTAAAAGTTCCATTATTCCAAGTGGCGTACAAGGCACAAATCCATCAAGCCCACTTGAAAGCTTACCTACATTTATAGCGTGAAATCCATCCACGTCTTTGCTTGGATCTATTGCTTCAAGAACTTTGTTTGTGTCTATGTGTTTTGGAAGTGGAAGTTGGACTAAAATACCATCAATGCTATCATCAGCGTTTAGCACGTCTATCAAAGCCAAAAGCTCAGCCTCAGAAGTTTGCTCGCTAAGACGGTGCATAACTGAGCCCATTTCACAAGCAAGACAAGCTTTTTCTTTGCTTGCGACGTATGTTTGGCTAGCTTTATCAAGACCTACTAAAATCACTGCCAAAGTCGGAGTAATACCTCTGTTTTTCAGCTCTATTGTTTCGTTTTTAACTCTATCTTTTACTTTTTGACTTACGTTTTTTCCGTCTATTATCTGCAAAGTTTATCCTTTTATGCTTTTTTTATTACAAAAGTTGTATCATATCCAAATTTGAATTAAATTCAGGTAAGTGATAAATGAAATTTTTATATATTTTTTTACTATCTTGCACTTTTTTGGTAGCTGAGGACTTCATAACTAAATTTGAATACGCCAAAATGCTATACCAAAATCCACGTGGTATTGGGTGTAACAAATGCCATGGCGATAAGGGCGAGGGCAAAAATATAGTCGATTACAAAGACTATGATAAAAAAAATAAAAAATATATCAAAAAATCGCTCATAGCTCCACGCATAAATAACCTTGAGTTTAGCAAATTTAAATCATCTTTGAAAGAATCACGCGGCATAATGCCAAGCTATTTTCTCACAGATAATGAAATAGCAAGCCTTTATGGATACATACAAACTTTTAATAAGGACAAAAAATGACAAATAAACAAGCTTTTTTAGAAGCACAAAATTATATTCCAGGTGGTGTGGATTCGCCAGTACGCGCATTTGGTAGCGTGGGAAGTGATCCAGTTATCATAGAGCATGGCGAGGCTGAGTTTTTATACGACATCGAAGGCAACAAATACATTGATTACGTTCTTAGCTGGGGACCACTTATCTTTGGACATTGTGACAAGGATATAGAAAATGCAGTTATTAGTGCAGCAAAAAAGGGTTTAAGCTTTGGAGCTCCTTGTCTGCTTGAAACTAAGCTTGCTAAGCTTGTTTTATCAAAATTCCCTTGGCTTTCACAAATCCGCTTTGTAAGTAGTGGCACAGAAGCTACAATGAGCGCTATCCGTCTTGGTCGTGGATATAGCGGCAAAAACGGCATTATTAAATTTGAAGGCTGCTACCACGGACACAGCGATAGCTTGCTAGTAAAAGCTGGTAGTGGGGCTACAACTTTTGGATATTCTAGCAGTCTTGGCGTACCTGAAGATATAGTCAAAAATACTCATCTTGCTATTTATAATGATTTAAATAGTGTCGAAGAGTGCTTCAAAAGTGGCGATATAGGTGTCATCATAGTCGAGCCAATCGCTGGAAATATGGGCTTAGTTCCAGCTAAACAAGAGTTTTTAGACGGACTTAGAAAGCTTTGTGATAAATTTGGCGCCGTTTTGATCTTTGATGAAGTTATGAGTGGCTTTAGAGCTAGTTCAACTGGTAGCTATGAGTTTAATGGTATTGAGGCTGACATCGTGACATTTGGCAAGGTGATAGGCGGCGGAATGCCATGCGCTGCTTACGCTGGTAAGGCTGAAATAATGAAGCTTATTAGCCCACTTGGTGGCGTTTATCAAGCAGGCACTTTAAGCGGAAATCCAGTGGCAATGGCTGCAGGTCTTGCATCGCTAAACAAAATTTACTCTACCCTAAATTTATATGATGAGCTTAGCAAAAAGGCTAAATTTATCATCGACATTCTAAAAACTAGCGCGGACGGGGCTGGAATCCCACTTCAAGTAGATATGCGTGGCTCAATGTGGGGATATTTTTTCAATGAAAATCCAGTGAGCAACTACGCAGACGCACTAAAAAGCGATACAAAAATGTTTGCTCGTTTCCATGGCGAAATGCTAAAACGTGGCATTTATCTTGCTCCAAGTCAGTTTGAAACTGGATTTGTCTGCACCACTCTTAGCCAAAACAGTCTTGAGCTTACAGCAAACGCCATAAAAGAGAGTTTCAAAGCACTATGAGTGAAGAAAAAAGTTCAAGAGCAAAGAAAATAAACACCACAATCAAAGCCGCCGATAACCTAAGTCTTGGTATTTCTATGGTTGTGGCAGTTGCCATTGGCTTTGGTATCGGATATGGGCTTAAGAGCCTAACTGGCTCAAACTGGGGACTTGGAGTTGGCATATTTATAGGCGTAGCAGCAACGTTTAACAACGTATATAAAGCCTATAAATCGCAAGTCAAAAGCTATGAAGAGTTCAAAGACCAAAAACCACTAAAAACCAAAGACGATGATGATGAAATTTAAAAATCTCATTTTGTTTTATGTGGCGATTGATCTCGTGCTTATCGCTGTGGCTGGGTACTTTGGTGATATTTATCTGCTAAATTCACAAGTGGCGATGATATGCTCCATGCTTATACTTTTTGCTAGTTATCTTGGGTATAAAAGCAGAGTTGATACCAAATCGGTTAATTATCAGCTAAGTGACCAAGAAAAGGCGTTTTTTGAAGATGACTGGGACGCTGATGAGCCAAGCGAGCAGCAAGATTTAAAGCAAGATCTAAAGAAACTTCGCAAAAAGACGAAATTTAACAAAATGGATTTCATAGGAGCATTTAAGCCATTTAGATTAGTGGCTTACATCACGCTTATTGTGGCGTTTTTCATGCTTTTAAGAAGAGATTTATTTGAGCCGTTTTCATTCTTGGGCGGTCTTGTTGTTATGCCTCTTGGCGTATTTTTAGCAGGAGTTTTCACGCGTGATAGGAATTAGAAGAGTAATAGTCTCGCTTAGCGCACTATTTTTTGGGATGTCATTTATATTTGTCGCAAATGGTCTTGTAGTGAGCTCTGCTGGACTTCTTCTAAAAAATCTAAACGCAAGTGAGGCCATGATAGGCGTGGTTACTTCTTGCTTTTTTATCGGTGCATTAGTTTGCACTCTCATCTCTCACAAACTCATCTCAAAAGTCGGCCACGTCAGGGCTTATGCCATATTTAGCGCCGTATTTGCGATATCTGCCTTGCTTCATGATTTAAGCTCAAATTTAATCCTTTGGGCAGTGCTTAGATTTATGCTTGGATTTTGTTATTACAGTATAGTTATGGTGATAGAAAGCTGGCTAAATGCCAAAATCAGGAACTCAATCCGCTCAAGAATCTTATCATTTTATGAGATAGTTTTTTATCTATCATTTGGTCTTGGCTCTCTTATTATGAGCCTAAATTTAGATACTTCGACAGTATTTTTAGTCGGAACATTTTTCATTATACTTGGTTTAATTCCACTAAATTTAATCAACATCAAAGCACCAAAAATCCCACAAAAAGCCAACATCAGCTTCCCTAAAATTTACGATATTGCCCCACTAGCATTAGTTACAAGCATAATTGCTGGGCTTTGTATCAATGGCTTTTTTACTATGTCTACGCTTTTTGTTTTAGGACAAGGATTTGGCGCTTTTGAAGCTGGTATATTCATAGTTTGCGCTATGTGCGGCGGATTTATTTCGCATATGTTTTTTGGAGTTTTATCAGACAAATTTGGCAGAAAAGCAGCCATTATCTTAGCTTCATTCATAGCATTTTGCGCCGCTATTTTATTTATAGTAATTAAGCCTGGAATTTATCTCCAATACGTTATAGTATTTTTCTTAGGTGTTGGTATATTCGTGCTTTACGCACTATCCTTAGCTAGAGCAAATGATATTTTAAAAGACAAAAGTATGTGCGTGGAGGTCGGCAGGGCGTTGCTTTTTAGCTATTTAGTCGGCTCGTTTTTATCACCACTCATCATTGGTTTGCTTATAAATTTATTTGGCGAATTTGGGTTTATATACTTTTATGCTTGCGTTTTGCTCTTGCTTATGGTATTTGCCGTGTTTCAAAGAACAGCGCCAAAAGAGCTTGAAGTCGCCTTTGAGAGACACAGCGGACACAGCGTTTTGTTTGATGAGTTAAAACATGATAATAACTAACCAAAACCAAACCCCACTCCAGCCAAAAGATGACAAAACCACCAAAGATAGCCCCAAAAGTATATTTAAAACGCAAAATCTACCAAGCGTAGAAACCAGTGATTTAGACATCAAGTTAAGTAGTCTTACAAACAAGCTCCTTGACGCCTTAAAATCAGCAAACGACCAGATAGGCTACAAGCCGCAAATCCTAAACCAAGCCAAAAACGCACAAATAGCTCCAAATTTGACTAAAGATTTAAACGAGCTTGTCGCCACGCTAAAAAACGAGCCAAGCTTAGCCAAACTCACTGCCAAGCTTGAAGAGTTTCTAAAGCCAATTGAGCAGATCAAAAATACAAATATCGCAAAAACCATACAAAGCTCAGGCATAATGCTTGAAGCTAAAATCGCTAGCAGTCTTGAGCCTCAAACACTACCCTCAAGCATAAAAGAGCTTTTGAGCCTGATGAAAAACGTCTCAAGCAAAGAGCTTGCCAAAAGCTTCATCGCCCTAGCCAGTGATGAGAGTGGTGACACCGCAAAGAGTTTTAGTGAGCTAAAGCAAATCCTAACAAACGCCAAAAAACTAAACAACGACATCATAAATAACTCAAATTTCAAAGACTTATCAAACCTGCAAAATAAATTTGAAAATGCGGTTAAATTTTTAGACAAAATGGCAAATTTAGACGCCCAAAAATCCCAGCCAAAAGCTCCAAATTTAACTACAAATCAAGCTCAAAGCTTAAACCAAAATCAGCCAACCAAAATCAGCCAAACCACGCAAAAAGAGCTTTTACCAAAGCAGATCCAAACGGTCATCAAAACCATAGAAAACCTACTCCAAGCCACCCAAAACAAGCTATCAAATACAAACTTCGAGCTTCCAAATTTAAAAGCTGTAAAAGCGATCAAAAACGATCTCGTGAGCTTGCTTAGCGAGATAAAAACCCAAATCGCCAACCTAAAAGAGCCACTATCTGGGCAAAACCAAGCTCTCCAAACCAAGCAAAACTTGCAAAGCCTACTTGAAAAATCTACGCAGGTAGCCATAAGCCAAGCCCAAACGGCTGAGTTTATCAAAAGCATAAGCACCGACATAAATAGCTCAAATCTCCAAGATAAGCTAACCCTAGCAGCCAAAAAGCTCTCAAATATCATCAACTTTTTTGACAAAAACACAAGCGACGCCAAGCTAAATTTAGCCGAAATCAAACACCTTCTAAAAGCCACTACAAGGGCTGCAAACGACATACCAAATATAGCAAAAACCGATGAGAGCGCAACTATGAAAAGCATAGAAAACGACCTAAAAGCCACACTTTTAAAGCTCAAAGATCAAGCCAGCACGAACCCAAATCAAGCAAGCATCAACCAAACAACAAGCAGACTTCTAAACCAAATCGAAATGCACCAGCTCATCAGCTACGCCCAAAACTCGCTCCAGACATATCTGCCTTATACTTGGGACGGCTTAGATAGTAGCTCGCTGGCTTTTAAACAAGGTAAAAAAAACAAATTCTACGCAAGACTGGAGCTTAATTTCATCAAATTTGGCTCAATCAGCGTCATACTTGGGCTCTCGCAGTCCAAATACATCGATATCTCAATCGCCACCCAAACAAACGAGTTTAAAGACATCATCTTAAACTCAAGTAAAGAGCTAAAGACATCTATCACGGATCTTGGGCTCATCATCAGTAGCTTTTCACTCATCCAAAAGACAAAGTCTGAACCATACAGCGATGAGAAGTCATTTGATCTTGGCTTTAGCGTAAAGGCGTAAAATGGCAAAAATCAAAAAAGCAGTCGCTCTAGGATACAACAAAAAGCGAGATAATGCTCCAAAAGTCTTAGCCAGTGGCAAAGGCGAAATCGCTCAAAAGATCATCAATCAAGCTGCCAAATACGACATTCCGATCAAAGAAGACTCCGACCTAGTAGAGATCCTAAGCAAGGTCGATATCAACCAAGAAATCCCACCAAATCTATACAAAGCAGTCGCTGAGATATTTAGCTTTTTATACCGTGCCACAAAGATAAAAAATTAAATTTGCTTTTTAACCGTCATTGTGAAGCTAAATTCGCTTTGCAATTGTAACCTATTTTATTATGAATTTATTTTAAGATTATTTAAAAATAAACAATTAGCCCAAGGCAAAAGCCTTGAGCCAAATAGAAAGAGAAAAACGAATAGATTAGAATTTGTATTTAAGTCCTAAGCTTCCATTTACATATCTATCATCGTTATTTGCTTTGATTCCAGCACTAAGTGTAGCTGAGAAATCTTTGCTTACAGCGTATTCGCCACCTACTATGATCTTACCATAAGTGTTTTTGCTCTCATCTGCTTTTGTAGTAAATGAAGTGCTAGCACCATTAAATTTAGATACTAAATCATCTTTGCTTACGCTAAGCTCTTGCTCTATACCAGGAGCTGCAAACATAAAGCTGCCATCGCTTAGGTATTGTCTAAACTCAACGCCAAGATTTGCGCTTAGTACTGCACCATCTACTTTGTCAAATTCTTGAGTGATTACATCATTTTTTAAATTAAAGCTATCGTTTTTGTTGTATGAATATGCAAGTCCGATGAATGGTTTGATGAAGAATCCATCTTGCATTTTAAATACATAACCATAGTTTGCAGCTATATTAGCAAACTTAGAATCATAATCACCATTTAGATATTCATCTACTAGTTTATAGTTGTTTATATCGTTTTTAGCTATACCAAAGCTTATAGATGTATCAAGCTCGCTTTGTCCGAAGTATGCTCTACTATAGATTCCAAGCTCGAAGTTGTCTGATTCGTTTTCTAAGTAGCTTGTATCGACTTTTGATTTTGCATAAGTGAAGTATGATCCAAGTATGAAGTTATCAAAGCTTCTATCATATCCTACGCTAAATCCATAAAGTTTAGGATCGCCATTATCAGTGCTACCTTTAGCTCCTAAGACATTTGCCCATAATGAGTTGTCTTGCTCGAATCTTTTTGTATATTCACTAATGACACTTGATAGTGCTGAGTTATCACCACTTGCTAGTTGCATACCATTCATATCTTTGATAGCACTAGCTAGTGCAAAGTCTTTAGAATATGGAGTAGATAGTTTAGCTAGTCTTGTCATTGTGTTGGTTTGAGCTGCTTGGTTTATGATAGCTGTAGTTCCCATAGCTCCACTAGTTAGATTTGATACGCTTTTTGAAGCTTCTTTGATAGGTTTTTCTATCTTCTCAGCAAATTGAGCTTTTAGATATGCTTCTTTTTGCTCTGCAGTAGTAACGCTAGCAGGGAATGTAGTCACATCTAGTTTGTTTGCAAATACCTTATAAGCTTGATCGCCTAGAGCGTTTGCTAGCTCAGATTTGGTGCCGACTGCTGTTTTGATTGTCATAGTAGTAAGCTCAGTTTGAAGCTCTGCAAGCAAAAGATTTAGCTTTTTGAATGCTGCGATTTGCTCAGCTGAAGTTATAGTGGTATCTAGGCTACCAAGTGCTGGATTTTCTGCACCTGCAGGATAAGATTGTACAAGTAGTGCAAGGACTTTTTTGATAGCATTGTTTTCAGTTATGCTTGGATTTATAGAAGTATCTGGATTGCTAGAAATATCAGTTTTGCTAGTGCCGACTTCAAGACCGCTAGTTCCTTTTAGGTTGTCGATTTTTGTTATATTGTCAGAAGAGCCGTCAGAACTAAATGCTTTTTTCCATTGTTCTGTTATAGCTGTTTTTAGCTCTTTTATCTTAGCAGTGTCTTTGAAACCATTGGTATCAGTGATAAACTCACCACCTTTAGTAGCAGCAGTAAATACGCTGTTTAGATTATTTACTGCTCCACTGAATTTATTAAGAGCAGATAGGATATCTTTCGCAGCAGCTTGTGCTTTAGCTAGGTTTTCTGGTGTCGCTGCTTCATTAGTAGTGCTAGCATCTTCTGCAAGTGCTACATTGCCATATACAGCTTCTACTAATTGTCCTACAGTAAGAGTTCCGTCATTACCGTCAATTCTACTGTCTGTAGTATCTGTGATTTTTGTGTTTAGGACTGCATATACTTTTGCTAGATTATCACTAGTTACAGCAGTAGAGCCGTTATTGTTTAAGAAACCTTTGATATCTTGCATAGCTTTTTGAGCTATTTTTACTGCGTCAGCTTTACTGCCGTCTTTGATAGTGATTTCTGTTGTTGTACCAGCTTCAGTACCTGGAACGTTAAATTTAAAATCACCATCTCCTAAAGTTGTAGTGATAGTAGCTGTTGTAACTGAAGTAAGGGCAGATGAAACTGTAGTGAAATCTTTTGATAGATTTTGTATATCTTTATAACTTGATTGTAAGTCGATGAAGTTGGTTCTAACTGTATTGTAGAACGATGATGAGTTGCTATATGCAGTTTTTGCTGCCTCTGCAGCTGTTTGTAACTGCTCGAATGTAGGAACTACCGGCTCTTCGGCTAAAAGGCTAGACCCCCCCCCCAATGTCATAAGTGCTGAACATAGCACCAAAGAATGTTTGAATTGCATTTTTTCTCCTTAAAAAATAAAATATCGGTAAATATATCATATAAAGTCTTAAAATACTTATAAAATAGATAATAAATTTGTTAAATTTATATTGTTTATGGGGGGGGGTACGGAGAGTATGAGAAATAGAGTGTTTTAGGAAAAATGGGCTTTGGGAAGAAAAGTAGCTTAAATGTGGTTGTTAAGTATTATTGTGAAGTGAATTTATCACTGAAGCAATCTAAATTTGATATTTATAGCGCTAGATTGTCACGATTTTCTAAAGAAAATCTCGCAATGACGAAGCTTTTCAAATTCACGCAGTGAATTTATTAATCTGTGCGATTAGCACAGCAACTCTGAAGCTTTTACAGGGAGATTTTGCTTCGTTACACTCGCAACTGCAAGCAGACGGGGATTGTCAAGGGGATAAGGGAAAATTTATGCAAAAATAAACTCGCAGGAGTTTATGGCATAAATTTGGAAATGTCTATCCCCCTTGTCCCCTTGATGAAATAAAAAAGAGTTTGAATTTATTGTTAAATTTAATTTGTGAATTTAAAGTTTTTTCTTTCTTAAGGGAGACAAGGGAAGAACTCTTTTTATCATAGTGCGTTACAGTTCTCCCCTTATCTCCCTTAAAATCCCTCGTCTGCTTGCAGTTGCGAGTGTAACGAAGCAAAATCCTCTCTCCCCGAACGTATTTGGCTATAAAAGTGGTTGGTTTATTTGAGTTTTGGTTTATTGTGAAGTCAAATTTACTTTTTCTTCAAATATTTCTTATCTATATAGCCTAGTTCGATTAGTTTATTATAGATTTTTGCGACGATCGGTCCAGCTGCACTACCGCCATGTCCGCCATGCTCGACCATCGCAGTCACCACAAATGCTGGCTCTTCTACTGGTCCATAAGTAGTGATCCAAGCGTGTGAGCGTTCATAGTATTTCATATCGTTTTCATTAATTCTGTTTTTGTCAGTTTGCGAGATGCCGACTACTTGAGCGGTTCCAGTTTTGGCACCAAGACGGATATTCGCCGAACTTAAAGCCCTAAATCCAGTTCCACCAAATATATTTGCAGTTTGATACATACCTTTTCTTACGTAAGCCAAATTTGCCTTTTCTTTGTCGCTCAAAATATCTCTAACTTCCCATTTTGTCACGTTTTCATCAATGCTATGTAAAAAATGCGGTGTCACGTCAAGTCCTGTGGCAAATATCGCCGTATCTCTTGCTACTTGGACTGGCGTGACAAGGAAGCTTCCTTGTCCTATGGATGTGTTTAGCGTGTCGCCTTGATACCAAGGCTCTTTTGTCTTTGTCCTCTTCCACTCTTTACTAGGAACGACGCCTATGTATTCGTTTGGAAGGTCTATACCGCTCTTGACCCCAAAGCCAAATTTTTCAAGCACTGGAGATATATCATCTATGCCGACCTTATAAGCACCTCTATAAAAATATGTATCACAACTCTCTTTTATGGCTTCGACTATAGTCATATTTTCATAGCCATAGTTTTTCCAGTTTCTAAATTTCCTACCACCAAGCTCAAAATACGGATCACACATAATTTTTGTAGTAGGATCTATCTTGCCGCTATTAAAAAACGCCATTCCCATAGCCATTTTGACGACACTTCCTGGTGGATAAAGAGCATTTACCAGCTTATTAGTAAAAGGCTTATCGAGGTCTTTTATGATCTCGTCCCACTCTTTTTGGCTGATTCCTGTGACAAATGGATTTAGATTATACTCTGGGAAGCTTCCAGCAGCAAGTATGGCTCCATCTTTTAAGCTCATTACTACAACAGCTCCAGCGTCCTTGCCAAAGGCTTCGGTGACAAATTTTTGAAGCTCCAAATCCAAAGTAAGCTTGATATTTTGACTAGTTGCACCCTTGTAATAGATCTCTTCGATCTCTTGATTTAGGGCAGTTACCTTTGTCTTTCTCTCTCCACTAGCACCTTGCAATACGCTATTGTAAAATCTTTCAATCCCGCTTCTTCCGGTGTAATTAGTAAGCTTCGTAAGCTCATCAGTTTGTATATCTTTTTGGTTTGCTCTGCCGACATATCCAATAACGTGGCTTGCTAAATAATCATAAGGATAGTGTCTTTTGCTAGCTGGTTTTATGAGTAAATTTGGCCTTAAACTAAGCTTTGCAAAGTGTGGAAGCATGGCGTCATAGTCTATAAACTCAACGACTTCGACGAATTCTTGATTATACGGAGAGTCGCTTTTGAGATAATTTTTTATAAGTTTTGTTGAGTTTAAATCCGTAAATGTGGAGGCTAGAGCTTCTATCTCATCTTTTAGTGTTTTATCATCTTTTCTTAAATGCGGTTTAAGCGACACGCTAAAGCCAAGCCTATTTACAGCTAAGGGATTACCTTTGATATCAAAAACCTGCCCACGAACAGGAGCTATGAGCTCTGTTTTTATCGCATTATTTTGAGCGATTTCTTCGTAATATTCATTTGATTTGATACTTAGATAATAGATCCTAACAAGCAAAATAGTCCAAACAGATATCAAAATAGCATACACTATACGCATTCTCATAGCACTCTCTCCTTAAAAAGAGCTATAGATATCAAAGACTCTATTGCTATGTATATAAAATATTCGTAACTCATACTATCCATTGGTTGATTTAAAATATATAAAATTATATTACTTGCTATAAACGTTCCGATATAGCCACTAAAGACAAAGATAACAAGCAACATTTGTCGCCATTTCATATTTATCCTAAGCCAATCATTGATAAAATAATAAAATATAATAAATGCCAAAACGGTAGAAAACAGCTCAAATCCGTGAATTTGCTCGGCAAATATTAAGAAAAATATAACAAGATACCATCTTTTATCTATGTTGGATATGTTTTTTTCACTCTCGTGCTTGAGTATAATCAAATAAGAGAAAAACAGCCCGATAAGCGGAGGCAAAATATGTGTAGCCGCAGTTGTAATCTCATAGCCTACAAGCAAAAAGCAAAAGAGTATAAATCTTAAGGATAGTAAATCAGAGCTATTTCGTTGCATACTGGAAAGTGCTTGCATTTTATACAATCAGCCCAAATTTTTTGTGCTGGGAGTTTTTCTTTTGAAATCTCTTCAAAACCTAAATTTTCAAAAAACGACTTTTGATAAGTCAGAGTAAATACCTGCTTGATTTCAAGGGATTTGGCTTCTTTTAAAAGTTCTCTTACAAGCCCACTTCCAATTCCTAAGCCTCTGCAACTATTTTTTATGATAAGGCTTCTAACTTCGGCTAAATTTGGAGCGTGGATATGCAAAGCACTGTACCCCACAAGCTCATCACCATTAAAAGCTAGAGTGTATGAACGGATATTTGTAGCTATCTCATCATCGCTTCTAGGAAGTATGATTCCGCTTTCAATCTCTTTTTTGACAAGAGTTTGCATGGAGCAAATTTGATTTAATTTAGCTTTTTTATACGTTATCATTATAGTCCAAAAATACTGTTATATATGGTTTCTACGGCTTTGTCTACGCCAGTTCTTTTAGAGCTTGAAACAAGCAGAGCCTTACTATCTACTTTTAAAACCTTTGATCTTTCGCTTTGGTTGAGCTTGTCAGCTTTGGTGTATAAATTTAAAATCTTTTGATCTGGGCGGACGAACTCACTTAGATATATGCCTAAATTTTCATCTTTTTGTAAGCTTGCATGTCGCGAATCTATGAGATGAACGAATGTTTTTATATTTATTCTTTTTCTTAGAAACTCATCTAAGTTTCTTTGCCAAGCATTTTGCATAGTTTTGCTGACTTTTGCATAGCCAAATCCTGGTAAATCCACGAAAATAACTGGAATTTTTGACTCGCCATTATCGAAAATCACTTCAAAAAAGTTGATAAGCTGAGTTTTGCCTGGAGTTGAGCTACTCTTTGCAAGCCCTTGGAAATTAGTAAGAGCATTTATAAGAGAGCTTTTACCTACATTACTACGACCCAAAAAAGCAACCTCGCTCATACCAAAATCAGGTGCGTCGCCTATGGCTTGCGATGAACTTATAAATTTAGCGCTTACTATTCTTATCATTTTATTTTTTATCTTCTATTTGGAATATAAATTTAACCGGCTTTTTATCTTTACTTTCTACTTGATAAGTCCCTTTGAGCTGATTTACGGTGATTTGGTCGCCATATACCTTTTTATCTGTTTGGACTTCGTGCAAATACGCATCACCTTTTAGCGTGTATTGTGATTTGGCTGGCTCATAAATAAGTTCTTTGCCGCTTCCGTCATAGTGTTTTTCGTTTAGCAAAACTTTAAATTTAGCATTTCCAGTTGCGACATATTTTATAGGTTGTTTATTTGCATCAAAATAAATTTTTACATTATCAGATGTCAGCGTGTCATAGCCGCCCTTTTTTATCACGACATTACCTTTAAGATCGCTTACTAGCGCCTTTTCATCAGCAAAAAAATCATCTCCAGTCACTTCTACTTGCTCAGCTTGCAAGGCAAAAACCAAGCAAAAAAGAAGAGCTATTTTGTGTAGTACCATCCACTTACCTTTTTAGCAAATATTTTTTTATCTTTCATATCATAAAGAACGCTTTTTCCGACTACTTTATCACTATTTTGAGTCATGATAAAATCGCTATCGCTCTTTAAATTTTCCAAGGCGATATTATATATAATACGCTCTGAATTGTAGTTTAGTTTATCACTATTTTTGTATTTTGCATCACCATAAAATGTTATTATATCTTTTGTGGCGGTGGCTTTATTTGAGCTTAAATAGTGCAATGTATTGCCTTTTAGTATCACACCATCAAAATTTGATATATCATCATAATTTTTATATCTAATTATATTATCAGCGTCATATCTAGCATAGGTTTTAGTCGCATTTAGCTCATAATCTACGATATTTTTAGCTTCCATATTTGCTATGGATATATCACCTTGCTCTAGCTTAGAAGAGTATGGATTTTGCGTCATCAAAAAAACCATACTAACACTAAATAACGATATAATAACATAAAAGATTTTTATAACCAACGCTTCATCCACTCATCTTTTAAATTTGATCTATCGATTATGATTTCTATCATCTGCCTAACTGCGCCATGACCGCCATTTTTGCTTAGTCTTATGCTTGGTTTTACAAGCTCGTGAGCGTCATTTGGGCAAAAGCTTAAAGCGACTTTTGATAAAAGTCTCATATCATTAAAATCATCGCCTATTGCAGCTGTGTTTTCCCAGCTAAGACCTTCAAGCTCTAAGATTTCTCCAGCCTTAGCTAGCTTATCTTTGACCCCTTGAAAGCAGTATTTTATGCCAAGCTCTTTTGCTCTTTGCTCGACTATGGTTGAGCTTTTGCCAGTTATTATGGCTGTGAGTTTACCCATTTTATTCCACTGCTCTACGCCAAATCCGTCTTTTACATCAAATCTTTTAAACTCATCGCCGCTATTTGTCTTATAAATCCCACCATCACTAAGGCATCCATCAACATCTAAAAATATTATCTCTATCATAAAACGCCTTTTGTGCTTGGAGTGCCAGTTCTTTCATTTTTAGCCAAAGCTCTACGCAAGGCAACGGCAAATGCCTTAAATGTGGCTTCTGCTATGTGATGAGAGTTTGAGCCTCTTAGCTTTGTTAAGTGCAGAGTAATTCCAGCGTTCATAGCTAAAGCTTGGAAAAACTCTTGAACCAAATCTGTATCAAAAGTGCCGATTTTTTCAGCCATTTTGCTTTCATAAACCAAAAAAGCTCTATTAGAAAGATCAAGCGCGCACTCGACTGCTGCTTCGTCCATCACAACTACGCTATTTCCATATCTCTCAACATTGCAAAGTGGATATATGCTCTCTTTAATAGCCCCTCCAAGCAAAATACCACAATCTTCCACGCTGTGGTGATCATCGACTTCTAAATCGCCCTTGCAAGTAAGCTTTAAATCCATTAAAGAGTGCTTTGCTAGGGCAGTTAGCATATGGTCGAAAAAGCCAATGCCAGTGCTTATTTCGCTTTTGCCAGTTCCGTAAATTTCAAGCTCTAGGCTAATATCAGTTTCTTTTGTCTTTCTATCTTTTTTTATCATAATTAATCCCTTACTATAAATGCACCTTTAAATTTGCTAGAAGCTATAAAATCTCTAGCTTCATCTTCGCTTCTAAATCCAGCCAAAAATACCCTATATATCGGCTCTGAATCAAGTATATAGTTTCTTACAGAAGTCCTATAGCCATTTGTTTTATCGTATTGATTTTTATAGCTATTTGCTCCATTTTTGTTTCTAAATGCACCGATTTGAACCATGAAATTACCACCAGAATAAGTGTGAGTAGAAGCTGTTCTTGTAGTAGGAGTTTCGACTTTACCATAAAATCCAACTACTTCTAATCTAACAGGAGCAGTTCCAGCACCTATCATTGAAATTTGGTTCGCAGCGGCCTTTGAGAGGTCAATAACTCTTCCAGAAACAAACGGCCCACGGTCATTTATCCTAACTGTAGTCGATTTGCCATTTTTTAAATTTAGCACTTTTACCATTGTATTCATTGGCAAAGTTTTATGAGCTGCTGTCATGGAGTTCATATTATATGTTTCGCCATTGCTTGTCTTTTTACCGTGAAAATTTGGACCATACCAGCTTGCGATTCCACTTGCTGTGTCGCCTACTTCGACGACTGTTGGATAGTATGTTTTGCCATTTATCGTATATGGTCTCATCGTTGCTTTTTGCATGCTTGACGAGTTATTTACGCCTTTATTTTTAAAATCATTATTTGGATAAAAAGGTATGTTTTTTACGACAGAACATCCAGTAAAAAAGAGAGCTAATACTCCAAACCATATACTTTTACTTAGGTATGACAATGCTGTCTCCTATATCTAAGTTTGAAGTTTTCATATCATTTGCTTCTAAAATATCACTGATTTTCACATCAAATTTTTTAGAAATTCTTATGAGAGTGTCGCCTTTTTGGACTTTATAACTAGAAAGCACAGCAGCGCTTTTTGAGGCTGGAATGACTATTTCTTGGTTCGCTTTTACGCTTGTTATGTTGTTGTATTTTTTAATCTCATTAGAGTTGGTTCCCCATTTTGAGGCTATTTTGGCTATTGTATCACCCTTTTTTACCTTATAAACATGAAAAACTTTATTGCTTTTTATAGCTTTAAAATTGCTAACAAATAGATCTTTTTTGCTTATTGGTATATACATGTGGTATTCTTTTAAATTTGGTGGCGTAAATCCAAATTTAAGATGAGCATTGAACTCTTTCATTTTTTTAAGGCTAAGCCCTATACTATCGCCAACACTTGCTAAGCTAGTACCGCCAGGAACCATGATTTTTGTTATGCTGATTTGGTTTGCATTATTTAGCAAAGATGAGTCTTTTGAGATGATAAAATCGCTATCTTCTGCCATGTAAGCTGATAATAAAATCTTTTTTATAAACATTCTAGTTTCTAAAGATAGGTATTTTTTATCTGGATCAACCAATACGCTTAAGCTATCAGTGCCAGCAGCTGCTATGGCTTTTTTTAGTTTTCCCTCGCCACAATTATAAGCTATGATTGCTAAATACCACTTACCAAACTGTGATTTTAACGCTTTTAGATAAGAAACTGCAGCCTGAGTAGCTGCTACTGGATCTCTTCTTTCATCTACATATTTGTTTATTTTTAAGCCGTAAATTTTAGCAGTTCCTTCCATAAACTGCCACATTCCAACTGCTCTTACATTTGAAACTGCCTTGTTTGACAAGCCACTTTCTACTATTGCAAGATACAAAAATGTCTTTGGCATATCCGAGTTTTTGATAAGCTCTTTAAGCATAGATATATGACTGTACTCTTCTTTTATAATATTAACAAAACTTTTTTTGGTTATATTATTTTCATCAAGACTCATAGCCAAAAAATACGGATCTTTCATATATTTTGGATCGATATCAAGCTCTTTGAAGACCTTTAGTTGGGCGCCATAGTCATTTCTTGTTTGGATATATCCAAAAAGTGAGCTAGCTGTAAAAATGCATATTAAAATTGATATAAAAAATTTCATTCTTCTCCTTAAATTTTAAACAATGTATGAGCGTTTTTGGTTGTTATCTCCTCGATTTCTTCTTTAGTTAAATTTAAAATATCTGCCATTTTCTTGGCTACTAAATTAGTAAATTTAGGCTCATTTCTACTGCCACGATGTGGCTCTGGAGTCAGATATGGACCGTCAGTTTCTATGATAAGCCTATTTAGTGGAATTTGAGGCAAGATTTCGACTAGTTTTTTGGCATTTTTAAACGTCAAAACTCCGCCAATTCCATAATAAAACTTCTCTTTTAGCTCCAGTAAAATCGGACTTGCATTAAAACAATGCAAATCTCCACCAACTAAGCTATCTTGATACTCTTTTAAAATATTTAAGCTATCTTCATTTGCATCTCTGATATGGACTATCAAAGGTTTTTTTAGCTCGCAAGCTAGCTTGATTTGATCTATGAAAACCTCTTTTTGTTTAGCTTTATACTCATCTACGCCATCTTCAGGAAGTCTGAAATAATCAAGCCCACACTCGCCTATGGCTACGCATTTAGGATGAATTGCATACTCAAGAAGTTTGGCTCTATCATAGCCACCTACTTCATAAGGATGCACTCCAGCTGCAAAAAATACATTTTCATAAGTTTGAGCTATTTTACAAGCTTTTGGTAAATCATTGATATCAGCGCCAGGAATTATAAGCTTTTTCACATTTTCTTTAGTAGCAGCACTGATAACATCGTCTAAATCACTAGCGTATCTTTCATCATCAAGGTGACAATGAGTATCTATAATCATAATATCTCCACTCTATTTTTGCCCGAATTCTTAGCGACATAAAGAGCTTGATCTGCTACTGAGATTAGTTTATCTATATCTGTAGCAAAATCTCCGTTTGTAACGCCAATCGAAACAGTAAACTTTACCACATTTTCTTTTATGTTTATTAAACAAGCAGCGATTTTAGCTCTGGTATTTACTATTATTTTAACGCCATCGTCAAATTTGGTATTTAAAAGCACCACGCAAAACTCTTCACCACCAAACCTAGCTACGACTCCTTTAGAGCCTACTTCTTGCAAAAGAAATATAGCTAATTTTTGGATAACAATGTCGCCTATATCGTGACCAAATTTATCATTGACTGATTTAAAATTATCAATATCAAACATCGCAACGACGAAATTTGAATCTTCATTATTTCTATAATAATCAGCCATAAATGAGTAAAAATATCTTCTGTTATAAACTCCAGTCAAAAAGTCTGTATTGGCGAATTTCGACATAGCGTTGATATTTTCCATAGATTCTATGGTGTTGTTTATACGACAAATTAACTCTTCTTTGCTAAATGGTTTTTTTATGTAATCATTCGCACCATTTTTTAAAAATTTAGCGCCAGTTCCGTCTTCATCATTGCTTGTTAAAACAATAACGGCTAGGCTATTTTTATCATATTTTTGCCTGATATTTTGCATTAGCTCAAAGCCGTCCATAACTGGCATATTATAATCAGTCAAAACAAATTTCATATCTGGATTGTCTTCTATGTAGCTCATCGCCTCTTCGCCGTGCGCTGCAGCAAATACCTTAAATTGCTGAGACATAAGAATTCTTTTGATTTCATTTCTCACAGGAGCTGAATCATCTACGACCATGACCTTGCAGCTTCTGTTTTTACTAAGTCTGTTTATGGTATCAAATATATAAGAAATGCTATTCATATTGTCTTTTATGACATAATCGACTATATCTTTATGCATAAAAAGCTTTCTAGTCTCTTCATCCATACTACCAGTTAAGACTATGCTAAGTATGTTTTTTGATAGTACGAAATCGACTATTTCGCCATTTGGAGCATCTGGTAAATTTAGATCTAAAAGAGCAAGAAAAAAGTCATCATTGTCTTCAATGATATTTTTAGCCTCTTCAAAACTATGAGCTACTACTATCTCCATATCTATGTTTTTTTCCATTTTTTTAGCTATAAGTTTAGCTAAAGCCTTATTATCATCTACTACTAAAATTCTCTCTCTCATACAAATAACCTTGAAATTTCATCGCTTAATTTTAACATAATTTACTTTTTTAATCTTTAATGCAAAGCAATTTTTTGGCAAATTGCCTAGCTTCTTGAGTTATGACCTCTCCACTTATCATTCTAGAAAGTTCCAAAATACGCTCATTTATATCAAGCTCTTTTACGCTAGATTTGTTACCATTTTTTTCTACCAAAAAGTGATGATGGGCTTTGGAGCTGAGTTGTGGCTGGTGAGAAATAGCAAAAATTTGATAAAAACAAGCTAGCTCAAGCAAGACATTTGCTATACTCATTGCCTCTTTTCCGCTCAAATTCGCATCAATCTCATCAAGAATCAAAACACCATTTCCAAACTCAGTAATGCTAACTTCACTAGCAATAAATGCAAGCCTTAGACGGTTTATCTCGCCACTACTTAGGTTTTTAAGGTTCGCACTATCAAGACTTAGGCAAACATCGTCGCTTCCGCTACTATCAAGCTCTTTTTGATTTAAGCTCACTGAAACTTTACTCATATATAAATTTGCCAAATATTCATTTAAAATAGTGCTAAATTTAACTATTTGCTCACTTCTACTAGCTGAAATTTGAGCTCCAAGAGCTTCTATTTCATCTTTGATCTTGGCAAATTTATTCTCCAAATCATGCTTTTCAAACTCGATTTTCTCATATCTAGCAAGCTCATTTTTTCTAGTTTCTAGCACGCCCAAAGCCTCTTTTATGCTTCCATATCTTTTGACAAGCGAGTTAAGAGCCTCTATCCTATCAAGGATTTTTTCTATATCCATATCTTCTATATCTTCAAAGTTCACGCTACTTCTAGCCACTTTTAGCTCATTTAGTGCATCACTAAAAAATCCCGCGTCAATGTCGCTAATATGCAAAGCATCCATCACGGCCTTTTCATAAGCAAAAATAGCGTCTGCCTTGCCCCAAGCCTCTTCTATCTTATCTTTTTTGCTGAGCTTTTTTTTGATTGCGATTAGCTCGTCAAACTCGCCCTCTTTTGGATTTATATTTGAGATTTTATTTATCTCAAAACTAGCAAATTCCTTTAGCTCTTCTATCTTTTTTTCATCTTCATTTATCTTTTCAAGCTCTTTTTTGACGCTACTAAACTCATCAAATTTAGCTCTAAATTTAGCCAAAATATCACCAAATTTAGGATTTTTTTTCATCGCTAAAGTATCAAGCACGTTTAAAAGTCTGGTGTTTTCAAACTCACTTATCTCTTTTGCGCTCAGATATTTCAGATGCAAGCTGGCGATTTTTGCAAGATTTTTTTTAGAGATTGATTGGTTATTTATAAAATACCTTGCCGATTTGTCTTTTAGAAGCTTAAACGTGTTTATATCGCTACTTTCTATGCCATATTCGCCCATATCAAACTCATATAAACAGTCAGCCTCAACTAGCCTTGCGTCGATATCTTTGAAGCCAAAAACTCCAAGCAATGCGTCCATCAAAACTGATTTTCCAGCTCCACTAACTCCAGTAAATACGCTAAGTCCGGAGCCAAAGACCAAATTTGCCTCTTCAAAACTAAGATGATCTTTTAAAAAAAGCCTATTTATCATTGTGTCCCCACCTTAATTTTTCTTTCAAAATTTCAAAATAATCACGGTTTTTACTACGCACCAAATTTACCCTAAACTCACTAATCCCGACTTCTACGCTGCTAAAATCCTTTAAATCTACCCTATCTTGACCATCGACCAAGACCACAACATCATCACCACTTTTAAACTCGACTTTAAACTCTTTTGGCAGTATCAAAGGGCGCTGCGTGAGGCTATGAGAGCAAACTGGCGTGAGACTAAAAACATCGCAAAGCGGATAGATGATAGCCCCACCTGCGCTCATATTATAAGCAGTTGAGCCCATAGCTGAGCTCACTATCACGCCATCGCCAAAGTATGAATTAAAGTGCTTTTTATTCATATAAGCTTCTATATTTGCCGTTGAGTTTACCTTTTTTCTCATCAAAACTATATCATTAAATGCTATTTTTCTAACTATCTTTTCATCTTTTTTAAATTTAGCTTCAAGCATATATGGGTGCTCTACTGAGTAGTTTCCAGCGAAAAACTCAGCGAAAAACTCCTCAGCTTGCTCCAAAGTAGCATCAGTCAAAAATCCCAAATGCCCAGTGTGGATCCCAAATACATAAGCCAAAGAATTCGCACATCTCCTACAAGTAGAGATGAAGCTCCCGTCGCCACCTACTGAGATTATGAAATTTGTCTTTTGCAAAATTTCTTCAAAACTAAGCCCATCTCTTGATATCTCTTTTGCCTTTGATTTTTCTAGCAAAATTTGTACGCCATACCTTTGAAGTATCGTCTCTATCGTCTCTACGGCTACTTTTTGCTGAGCGGCATCTCTTATAATAATTCCAGCAAATTTTATATTTTCGTGTATTTGTTTCATATTTTTTCCTAATTACATAATTTTATAAAAAATTTGCTTAAAATGACAAATCATAAAATTTATTGTCTAAATTTGGGCTATTTTTGATAAAAAATTTATAATAGTTATACTATAATATGAACTTTTACTTGAAAGGACAAAAATATGCGGAGTCATTATTGCACCGACCTCGATAAAAATGATATAGGAAAAGAAGTTAAACTTTGTGGTTGGGTAAATTCATACCGTGATCATGGCGGTGTTATTTTTATAGATTTAAGAGACAGAACAGGACTAATTCAACTAGTTTGCGATCCAGCAGATAGCAAAAGCGCTCATGAAATAGGCTCAAAACTAAGAGACGAATACGTCATCAAAGCAACTGGCAAAGTAAGAGCTAGAGGCGAGGGACTAACAAATCCAAAGCTAAAAACTGGCGAGATTGAAGTTGTCATTAGCGAGCTAATCATAGAAAACGAAAGCGCGCCACTTCCATTTGTCATAGGCGATAACAACGTCGGCGAAGATGTTCGCTTGAAGTATCGCTTTTTAGACCTTAGAAATACTGAGAGTTTTGATAAATTTAAACTTCGCTCAAAAGCGTCAATCGCTTGTAGAAACGCTCTTGATAGACTAGGATTTTTAGAAGTTGAAACTCCGATTTTAACTCGTGCTACTCCTGAGGGCGCAAGAGATTATCTCGTGCCAAGCCGTGTATATCCTGGAAGCTTTTACGCACTTCCTCAAAGCCCACAACTCTTCAAACAGCTTTTGATGTGTGCTGGATTTGATAAATATTTTCAAATCGCACGTTGTTTTAGAGATGAGGATTTAAGAGCTGATCGCCAACCAGAATTTACTCAAATCGACGTTGAGATGAGCTTTTGTACTCAAGAAGATGTCATAAAAGTCGGCGAAGAGGTTTTAAAAGATATATTCGCAGCTTGCGGTCATGATATACAAATTCCGTTTCAAAGAATGCAATACAAAGACGCGATGGAAACTTATGGTAGCGACAAACCAGATTTAAGATTTGAGCTTCCTATGGTTGATGTGATCGATATATTTGCTAAATCAAACAACGAAATTTTCAGTAAACCAGCAAATGATCCAAAGAAAAATCGTGCAAAGGCTATTAAAGTTCCTGGCGGCGATAATATATTTAGCAAACGCCAAATGCAAAGATTTGAAGAGTTTGTGCGTAAATTTGGCGCAAAAGGCTTAGCATTCATACAAGTCAAAGAAGACGGCTTAAAAGGTCCGCTTGTCAAATTCTTCGAGCAAGAGCAAGTTGATGAGCTTATCAAACGTTGCGATTTAAAAACTGGCGATGTTGTATTCTTTGGTATCGGGGATAAAAAAACCGTGCTTGATTATATGGGAAGATTTAGAATTTTCCTTGCAAATGAGCTTGGTATCATAGATGAGAACAAACTTGAGTTTTTATGGGTTGTTGATTTCCCTATGTTTGAGCAAAATGACGATGGTAGCTACTCAGCGATGCACCATCCATTTACAATGCCAAAAAATCCAGATGAGAGCGACCTTGAAGATATCACCAGTATCGCTTATGACGTTGTTTTAAACGGAGTTGAGCTTGGTGGCGGAAGTATCAGAATCCACAAAAATGATATCCAACAAAAGGTATTTAGACTTCTTAAAATAGAAGAAACAGAGCAAAGAGAAAAATTTGGCTTCTTACTGGATGCTTTAAGCTTTGGTGCTCCACCACATGGCGGTTTTGCTATAGGACTTGATAGACTTATCATGCTTGTGACAAAATCAGCTAGTATAAGAGACGTTATAGCCTTCCCTAAAACTCAACGCGCAAGTTGTTTGATGACAAAAGCACCAAGTGAAGTAGATAACGCTCAATTAAGAGAGCTAGGACTTAGAGTTAGAGAAAAGGAGACTAAATGAAAAAATTATTTTTGATAATCGGTGCACCAGGAAGTGGCAAAACAACAGACGCTAGCATAATTGCTGCAAATGACGCTAAATTCGCACACTATTCAACAGGAGATTTACTAAGAGCTGAAGTAGCTAGTGGCAGTGAGCTTGGCAAATTAATCGATAGCTTCATAAGCAAAGGCAACCTTGTCCCACTTGATGTAGTTGTAAATACTATAATTTCAGCTATCAAATCAAGCGACAAGGACTATATCTTAATAGATGGCTACCCAAGAAGCGAAGAGCAAATGAGAGAGCTAGATAGAGTTTTAGCTAGTCAAAATGAGGTAAGCTTGGATGGCGTTATCGAAGTGGATGTAAGTGAAGAGGTTGCAAGAGAGCGAGTTTTAGGCAGAGCTAGAGGAGTCGACGATAATAACGAAGTATTCAACAACAGAATGAAAGTCTACACCGCTCCAATAGAGGCTATAAGAGCATTTTACAAAGATAAGAGCTTGCTACAAGTCATAAACGGCGAACGAGGCATAGATGAGATAGTAGGCGATATGAAAAACCTAATTGAAAATTTAATAAAAGGATAATTTATGGATATCAGCAAAATCAAATACGGAAGCAATCCAGACAAACTAAACGCAGTCATCGAGATACCTTATGGCTCAAACATCAAGTATGAGATAGACAAAGAAAGCGGCGCCGTTGTCGTTGATCGCGTACTTTACTCAGCTATGTTTTATCCAGCAAACTACGGCTTTGTACCAAATACTTTAGCTGATGATGGTGATCCAGCTGATATACTAGTGCTAAACGAATATCCACTTCAAGCAGGCAGCGTGATACCTTGCCGTTTAATAGGCGTTTTAGTAATGGAAGATGAAGCAGGAATGGATGAAAAACTTTTAGCTGTTCCAGTTACAAAAATCGATCCAAGATATGCAAAAATCAACTCTATTGAAGATTTATCAGAAGCCACACTTAACCGTGTTAAAAACTTCTTTGAGACTTACAAACTACTAGAACCTGGCAAATGGGTAAAAGTAAAAGGCTTCGAAGATGCGAAAAAAGCTGAAGAAATCCTAGATAAAGCTATCAAAAATTACAAATAATTTAAGCGTGGATTTCCACGCTTTACTCATCCATATCTTCAAAATCCTCGAAATTTATCTCCAAATCATTGCGTTCATACTGAGCTAAAACTATACTTTCTATCTTTTGTTTTAGCGTTGCCAAATTTGAAAAATCATTAGATTTTATCTCGTCTAAATAAATTTGGCAGCCATCATCATCTATATTTTGCTTTAAAAATTTAATAGCGCCAGTTATGTTTTTGTTTGTTGTTATACTTTGTTCTATAAAACAAATCGCCCGCAAAACCTCACCACTGACAGTGTTTGCCATACCCATATACGGAAGTAGACTTTTATACATATCAGCTTTTAGGTCGCCAATCGTGCCAAGCATTTGGTTTTTACTCAGTTCGAAATCTCCATTTTGCGTCTGAGTGATGCTAAATGTATCGACGCCTATGACTTTGTGAAACTTATCTCCCACTCTATCGCCACACTCCCAACACCTTGAATAGCACTCCCCATCCCAGCCATTTAAGGCAAAAAATCTACCACCAATCTCCACAACTACTATTTCTTTATCAAGCCAGTGCATATTTATCCTTTTTTAGATAATTTTACACAAATTTTATAAATAAAAGAGGTATTAAGTCTTATTTAACTAATCCTTTTTTGAGTTTTCTTACTAAAAATCTAGCAGGATTTAGGCTATCAAGTATGGTTTTGGTAGTGCAAATTTGACGACCAAGAGCCATATCTAACAAAATCTCAGCCCCAAATATAGCAGTACAAAGCCCCCTTGAGCCATGAGCTGTAGTTATCAAGATATTTTCATAATGGGCTGGAGTTTGATGATTTTCGTGATTTTTCGTCCATAAAAGCGATTTGTAGCTTTGCTTAAACTCTCTAGCATTATGCACGCCTCCAATGAGAGGAAATCTATCGCCGCTATATCCACGAAAACCTACATTTGCGCCTATCACGGTTGGTTTTTGACTTATAAACTCAGATAAATTTGAGATATTTTCTTCATTATCGTTCAATCTAGTCTCCGAGCAAAAATCATTTCTAGCATAGGTCGCGCCGATGACTTGCACGCCATCAACAAATTTGCAAGCATAACCCCTTGCACTGTATGGATAGGCTAAATTGAGCGGCTCTTTGATGTGAGTTACTTGACCTCTTACGCTACTTAGTTGCATAAACTCATCTTCAAAGCTATTTTCAAAAAGCACCCTACTCTCATCACCAATAGCAAATATGATTAAATCAGCGTCTAAAGACTGCTTGTTTTTGAAATTTACCTTATAACCAGTTTTAGTTTTTTCTAAACTTTCAAATTCAAAATCATAATACATATTTAAATTTGCAGCTAAGCTTTGACAAAGTTTTTTAGGTCTTATCTGAGCAGCGTCATTTATAAAAGCCCTTGGATACGGGCTTGCATTTTTATCAAACTCAAAAATCTCATTTTTGCCCCAAGTTTCAAATCTCTGCTTTTCTAGCTCATTTTTAGCATAATCATAAACGCCACAAAAATCAGCAAATTCACTGCCTTTGTAGAAGTTTTTTGCAAACAAAAACGCACTCATGTGCATTTTTCCTAAATCTACTTCTGGTTTTGTGATAAGTGGCATCAAAATTCCAGCGTGATTTGAACTTCCATTTGTAGCTGGCTGGCTCATTTTTTCAGCTACGCTCACCTCAAATCCAGCTTTACAAAACTTCAAAGCCGCGCTCAGTCCTGCCACTCCAGCTCCAATGATTAGAACTTTTTTAAATGGTTTTATGGCTGGGACACTATACCAAGGCTGTCTGCTTACTTTTTGTTTTGGGGTTTGCAAAATAGCTTCAAGACTTTGTCTTTTTTTAGAGTGGCCTTTTATCTTAATTACGCTAAATCCAGCGTTTTTTAGATTATCTTGGACTATTCTAGCTGAGCTAAATGTCCGTAAAATTGCTCCACTTTTACAAAATGCACCGACCTTGTCAAATACCTCCAAGCTCCACATATCTGGATTTTTGCTAGGCGCAAAACCGTCCATATACCAAATATCAGCCTTAAAATCCAGCTCATCAAAAAAATCCAAAATATCACCAAAATAAATATCAAGTATGACGTTTTTAAATTTAATCCTAATCAAAGCATCATTTAGCACATCATACTGATCTATAAAAAGGCTAAAAAGCTCACTTAAGCTTGGAAATTTGGTGTAAATTTGACGAAGTTCAGCCTTGCTAAATGGATATTTCTCAACAGCGATATAGTGGAGTTTTTTATCTCCAGCCCTTAAAACAGTACTAAAAAAATTTAACCCCGCCCCAAATCCAGCCTCAGCTACGACTAGCTCGTCTTCACTGAGCAAATCAACAACGCTTGAATAAGTATGAAAGCACTCCTTTAAAGGCTCATCTGTGTTAAAATATATATCATCAAATTTAGATGAATAAAGCGTGTCTTGTTTAAATGCAATCATCTGTTTTTTATAAAATACGAATCCACGCCATCAGCTAAACCAGTAGCTAGCTTGCTTATATACTCATCGTTTGCGATTCTAGGGCCTTCAGTTGGATGAGTTATATAGCCTATCTCGACCAAAACTGCCGGCATCGAAGCCCCTACCAAAACCCAAAATGGAGCCTCTCTAACTCCGCCATCAGATACTGAATATTTTTTTCTAACAGAGCCTAGAAGCGAGCTTTGTATATCGATAGCAAGCTTATTTGAAGCGATTATTTTCTCCCTATTTAGAAAGTTTAGAAAGCTAATTTTAGTGAAATAATTCATCTCATCAGTGTCTGCTTTATTCTCCAAATTTGCAGCACTCATACTTCGCTCACTTCTAGTAGGACTTAAAAAAAACGTCTCTATGCCCTCCATACTTTTTGCTTTTTGTTTATTTGGCGCGGCGTTTGCGTGAACTGAGATAAATAGATCTGCCATCTTATCGTTGGCAAAGCTGGTTCTATTTCTTAGCCCTATAAACTTATCATTACTTCTAGTATAATGCACCTTGTAGCCTCTATCTTTTAGGATTTCACCAGTTTTTAAAGCTACTTTTAAGACTATGTGTTTTTCATAAAGCTTGCTCCCACCAACTGCTCCAGCGTCTTTTCCGCCATGTCCAGGATCTAAGACTATTGTTTTTGAACGTCTAAATTTAGTGCTTAGGCTATCTTGTGTTTTTGGAGTTTCAACTGCATTTTTGGTTTTTTTAACAGTTGCCACTTTTTCATTTTTTTCTTCTGCTCGATTATTTATGCCATTAGTAGTAGAAAAAATTAACTTATTTTTTTCTATTTTGAAGTTGATATCTTGTTTTTTGTCATTTGAGCATACAAGTCTGGTTGTGTTTTTGTCATACTGCGATATTCTGATTTCATCACAAATTCCAGATTTTATGGTTTTAGACACGAATACGGCGATACCTTCTATATCATAAATTTGCCTAAAAACAGCCTTCGAGTTTAGCTCAAAATCTTTAATTTCATCAGCACTTGGCTCTTTGTTTAAATTTAATACTAAAGTATTTTTATCACTAGTAACGCTTAATATTTTTAGAGTTTGCTTGTTGTTTGTAATATTTTTTGCGGTTTCTTTTGGAATTTCTTTTTTGATATTTTGTGTTTTAGTATTTGGAGTGTCTTCTTTTTTGGTGGTTTTTGTGGCTTGCGACTTTTTGATTTGCTTGTCTAATAAATCAAGTTTGCCGTAAGTCTTTAGCTCTTTTTCATAGTCTTTATAGTCTAGCCCAAGAGCTTTTGAGCTTTGAACTAGCCTTATAAGGGCATCTATTTTTAGCTCTTCTTTATCGTTTATGATAGATTGTATATAAACATTTTTCATTCTATGATACATTCTCATCTGCTCGCTTTTGCTTAAGGTATCAAATTTACTATCAAACTCTTTGATTTGAGTAGCGAAATTTGCACCAAAAACAAAAGTAGCAAATATAAATACTAAAAATAGTCTAGTTATTTTCCCCATGAACCAACTTTTTAAATAGCTCTTTTACGCTTATTATCTCTTTTAGTTTATATCCATTTGCTCCAGTAAAAAACAGTCCAGTATCTTTCTTGCCACTATATGCATCATATAATCTATCAGCTATGCAGTATCCGACCTCTTTAGCCTCTTTTCCGCGTTGGCAAGGACTTACACAGTTGCTTATGCACTGTATTTTTGGACCTGCTTTTTTAGCTACTAATTCGATTAAATTTGTCTTGATCCCTCTTGCTGGATAGCCAACTGGACTTTTGATAAGCTTAATATCATCCTTAGTAGCGTTTATAATGACTTCTTTAAACTCATCAGCGGCGTCACATTCGAAAGTGCCAATAAATCTAGTTCCCATTTGAACACCACTAGCTCCAAGACTTATAGCCTTAGCTATATCTTCATGATCCCAAATCCCACCAGCAGCAAAAACCGGCATAGGCTTTCCGCTTATTTTTTCCCACTCTTTTGCTTCGCTGACAACTGGAGCTATAAGTTTGTCTAGTTGATACTCAGGGTCAATGCACTGCTCATAAGTAAAGCCTTGATGGCCACCACTAAGTGGACCTTCAAGCACGACAGCATCAGGAAGCTTGCCATATCTTGCAAGCCATCTTTTGCAGATGATTTTTAGTGCTTTTGCGGAACTTACTATAGGCACGAGTGCTACTTCTTTGAAATTTTGAGTAAGTTCTGGCAGATTTGTAGGAAGTCCAGCGCCTGAAATGATGATGTTTATACCGTGCTCGCAAGCATCTTTAACTATTCTTGCATAATCATTACTAGCACACATTATGTTTGCGGCAAGTGGGCGATTTCCACAAATTTTTCTAGCATTGTCTATAATCGCCTTAAATCCAGCCCTTGAGTAGAAATTTTCACTATCATAAGGTTTGCCATTTATCTCTTTTGCGATATGGCTTTTGTTTTCATAATACCCTGTTCCAACCGAGCTAATCACGCCAAGACCACCATTTAAACTGACATTTCCAGCTAGCTTATCCCAGCTGATACCAAGCCCCATACCGCCTTGAATAATAGGATATTTTATCTCATAGTTGCCTATTTTTACGCTTTTTAGTTCCATCATATAACCTTTAATTTTGCATACAATCTTTTGCCGATTTGCAAAATATACTCACCTTTAGTGAGTTTAAGCTGCTCATCTCCTATTTTTGTCTGATTTACGCTAACTGCGTTTGCTTTTATATGGCGTCTTGCTTCGCCATTGCTAGCACAAAGTTTGCAATAACTAAGTGCTTCAACTATCCAAAACTCATCTGCTTTTATCTCAAATTCACTCATATCGCTTGGCAATTCATTTTTGCTATGAACCCTGTCAAATTCATCTTTTGCAGCTTTTGCAGCGTCATTGCCATGGAATCTAGCTGTAATTTCAAGAGCCAAATTTTCTTTTATTTTTTTAGGGTGAAGTTCGCCTTTTGCTACTCCAGCTTTTAACTCTTCTATCTCTAAAGCCGTCAAATCACTTAAAAGCTCATACCAAACCCACATCAAATCATCGCTCACGCTCAAAGTTTTTGCAAACATATCGTTTGGCTCATCAGTTACGCCAATATAGTTGCCAAGGCTCTTACTCATCTTATTAACCCCATCAAGCCCTACAAGAAGTGGCATCATGATGACGCCTTGTTCTTTGCCTACATTATAAGTTCTTTGCAAGGTTCTACCCATCAAAAGGTTAAATTTCTGATCTGTTCCACCCATTTCGATATCACATTTCATAGCCACGCTATCATAGCCTTGTAAAAGCGGATACAAAAACTCACTTATAGCAATTGGGGTTTCGTTTTTGTAGCGTTTAGTAAAATCATCACGCTCAAGCATACGAGCGACATTAAACGTGCTTGAAAGTGCGATAAGCCCATCTGCTCCAAGTTTGCTAAGCCAAGCTGAGTTAAACATAACTTCTGTTTTGCTCTCATCAAGTATCTTAAAAACTTGCTCTTTATATGTTTTTGCATTTTTTGCTATCGTTTCATCATCAAGGACTTTTCTAGTTACACTTTTGCCTGTTGGATCGCCGATTTTAGCAGTAAAATCACCGATCAAAAACTGAACTATACCACCATGACGTTGTAAAAATGCCATTTTGTTTAGCACGACAGTGTGTCCTAAGTGAAGATCTGGAGCTGTTGGATCAAATCCAGCTTTTATATAAAAATGTTTACCATTTTTGTAATAATCTTTTATCAAACCTTCAATTCTTTGAAAGTCGATTATCTCTGCAATACCCTTTTTTAGGTCTTGCATCACTAGATCTATATCAATCATTTAAGCTCCTTCATTGTGGTAAGCATCAGATAGGGATTTGAACTCAACTATCTTATATCTATCTTTTAGTTTATCTCTTATTTCATTACTATCTAAATTTTCATTTAGCTCAATTGTCACATCAAAATAATCAGCGACAACTCTTTCATCGCTTTCGCTTAGCGTTATTGTGACTAAATCAACATTTAATTTTGCTAAATATGTTAAAAATGCAGCTAGACTTCCTCTTTTGTTTTCTATGCTAAGAATGATTTTATAGCGGTGTGGAGCATTTCTGGTCCATTTGACAAAGACCATCTCTTCTTTGTCTTCCATGAGCTTGGCTGCTCTTTCACAAAGCTTATGATGAACTGCTACATTGTGACCGTTTTTAAAGCCGATTATATCATCGCCACGTTTTGGATTGCAGCAATAATCAAATTCTGTAGCATTGATTTTATAGTTTGAATAGACTACTATATTATCAAATTTTTGTTTTTTAACTTCGTATTTATCAGCAAATTTAAGGCTGAAAATCTTGTCTTGTCTTGGGTATTTTTTAAGCGCATTTACAACATCTTGAAGATAAACTGAATCAGTAGCAGCGCGCGCTATTTTTTTGCTAAGATTTTCTTTTTCAAGCCATTCTAAAATGATCTTTTCTTGGACGCTAAAAATCCCGACTAATATATCTATGGCGACTTGTCCGTTTATATCTCTTACTTTTTGCCTACAAAAGCTTCTTATGGTCGCTCTTGCTTTGCCTGTTTTAACACTAGTTAGCCATGAGCAGCGATAATGCGCCTCGTCTCCTGTGACTATGCGAACTATATCGCCGTTTTTTAGCTCGGTTAAAAGTGGCACACGAACACGGTTTACATAAGCTTCTTTTGCGTGAAGTCCTACTTCTGAGTGTATTTCATAAGCATAGTCAAGCGCTGTTGCGCCTCTTGGAAGTGTAAAAATCCCGCCTTTTGGAGAATAAACTGCGATATCTTCTACATATAAGCTATCTTTTGCATATTCATACAAATCTTCTATGCTCTTATCATCACCCTCAGCTGCACTAATGTCACTTAGCCAGTCTAGTTTTGGAGTTATCAGGCCACCACTTTTATACTTCCAGTGAGCCGCAACGCCGTATTCTGCAGTTTTATGCATATCAAGAGTGCGAATTTGAGCTTCAATGATAGCTTTATTATCAAAGATAGTAGTGTGGATTGTTTGGTAGCCATTTTGTTTTGGTAATGCTACATAGTCTTTAAATCTTGAAATAAGTGGATTGAAATTCATATGTAAAATTCCAAGAACCAAATAACAATCTTTTGGATTTTGTACAAGAACGCGAACAGCCAAAAGATCCAAAACTTCTTCTATGCTTATGCCTTTTCTTTGCATTTTAAGGTATATAGAATAGTAGTGTTTGATACGTTTTTGTATCCTAAAACTATCTTCAGTAAAGCCATTTGTGAGTAGCTTTTCGCTTACTTTTTGGCTGAATGAATTTATTTTTAACTGGAGTTGTTGTTTGTGCTCGTTTATGTATGATTCTATTGTCGCATACTCTTTAGACAAGACATATTTGAAGCTTAGATCTTCTAGAATGTTTTTCACAGATGAGATACCAAGTCTATGAGCGATAGGAGCATAAACGACTAAGGTCTCTTCTGCGATGCGTTTTTGTTTTTCTGGTCTAAGAGCTTCAAGGGTAAGCATATTGTGAAGTCTATCACAAAGCTTAATGACAAGCACTCTGACATCTTCTATAGATACTAAAAGCATTTTTCTAAAAGTAAGCGCTGAAGCGGCTAATTTTTCGTTTGAGCTAGAGCTTGCAAGCTCATTTTCACGTATGGCGACTATTTTTGTAAGCCCACGGACTAAATTTGTCACCTCTTCGCCAAACTCAAATTTGACCTCATCCTCATCGCACTGCGTATCTTCTACAACGTCATGCAATAAAGCAGCTATTAGCATACTCTCATCGCCACCCATATGTGCTACAAATGAGCAGACTAAAATCGGATGTATAGAGTATGGTTCGCCACTTTTTCTAAACTGCCCATCATGAAGCCTAATGCAATAATCAACTGCTTTTAGAAGCATACCGCTTGGCTTGGCAACAGAATATAGAATATCTTTTGCAGATTCTATATTTTTACAAGCAACAACGTTTTCGATTAATTGTTCTAATATCTCTTCACTATCTATTTGATTCAATTAAAGCCTCTAAAACAACTTTTCCAGCTGCAATCTCACGAAGTGCAATATCTGTAAATTTCATTTTTGGGTTACTAAGAGTGATGAGCGGAGTAGCTCCTTCAGCTAAAGCCTCTGCTCTTTTTGCAACTAGCAAGGCTAGTTTATATCTATCATTATCGACTGCATTCAGTGCTTTTGCTGCTATTTCTTCTGTTCTTTGCATAATTTCTCCTTATTAATTTTTAACTATTGAGCAATTTGAGTGATCGCCATTTATGATTTTTAGTAAGTTGCCCTCTTCAAACATATTGCATACTACTATTGGAAGTTTATTGTCTTTGGCTAGAGCTATAGCAGTATCATCCATAACCTTAATATTATCAGCCATTGCTCTTTCATAGCTTAGTTCGTTTAGTAAAACTGCATCGGTAAATTTCATTGGATCTTTGTCATACACGCCATTTACTTTAGTAGCTTTTATAATCATATTCGCATTTATCTCAATAGCTCTTAAAGTAGCAGCAGTATCAGTAGTAAAAAATGGATTTCCAGTTCCAGCAGCAAATATCACGACGCGACCTTTTTCTAAATGACGTTGCGCTCTACCGACTATGAAAGTTTCGCATATAGCTTCCATTTTTATAGCACTTTGGACCCTAACGCTGAGTCCGCTATACTCCAAAGCCTCTCTCATAGCTATAGCGTTTATTACAGTTGCAAGCATACCCATGTGATCGCCACTTGTGCGTTTGATGATACCGTCTTTTGCGGCGCTTACTCCACGTATGATATTGCCACCACCGATGACGATACCTACTTCAATACCGTTTGTAACTAAGCCTTTTATTTGCTCTGCTATAAATTTTAAAATACCAGTTTCTATACCAAAGCCATTACCGCCAGCAAGTGCTTCGCCTGAGAATTTGACTAAAACCCTTTTTTTATCGCTCATAATTATCTCCTAAAAATTGCTAATTATATCTAATAAACTCTTTAATCTTTTTTAACTATCTAAGGCTAATCATCTCAAGTGGATCTATGTGATAACTTTTTTGCGTGACTTCAAAGGTCAAATCTTGATTTACTCTGCCTATAACATAACCTTTTTTGACCTTGCTACCGACTTTTATGGTTGGTGCTATTTTGTTTAAATGAGCGTATATGGTGTGGATTCCATTTGTATTTTCTATGATTATTACCTTTTCTAAAATCGCAGTATCTTTAGCAAAAACAACAGTTCCAGGAAGCACACTTTTTACCTTTGCGTCAAGTTCGTTTGAGCGAAGCACGACCGATTCGTTGAAAATTTTAATATTATAAATCGGATCGACGTAATCTCCAAATTTTTGCTTTACACTAAAATTATCAAGTGGAGCTATGGTTTTTTCGCCATTATACTTTTTTACATTGCTTGTTTGATAGCTTGAGCCAATTTGCTTTATATCGCCTTTTGAAGCTATATTTGGAGCTTTTGCTGGTGTTTTTTGACTCTCTTTTTTGGCTAGAATTTGAAGTTGTTCTAGTGTTTTTCTAAGTTCATCTTGTTGATCTTGGATTTTTGCTAGTTTTTTAGAGTAGATTCCCTTATCTTGCTTTAGATCGGCTAGATTTCTTGTCTGCTTATTTTGGAGTTCTTTGAGTTTTGCTTGTTTTTGTTTGAATTCTCTTAGACTAAATTTGATTGTCTCTATCTTGTCTGATTGGCTTTTTATCAAATTTACGGTGCTTTCATAGTTTTTAGCAATCTTTTTAAACTCATCTCGCATAACCAAATTTAGCTTATCTAAAACTTCATTTGCGATGATGCTCTCTTCGCTCTCAAGATACTCATTTGGAGCTATAAGATCATAGGCGAAGTCCTCGCTGATGATTTTAATGAGCCTTTGCTCCATGTTTTTTTGGTCTTTTATAAGATTGCCATTTTGGCTAGTGAGCTTATCTAGCTCGCTGTTCGCGTCTTTTGCGCTATCCTCAAGCTCACCGACTTGTTTAGCTAGTTCATCTATTTGAGATGCTGTGTTTTTGACACTTTGTTCGCCTTTTATGATGTCGCTTGCTAGCTCTTCAAGCTTTTTGTTTAGCTGAGTTTCTAGCTTTTTGGCCGACTCAAGTGTCTCTTTTTTGTCTTGGATTTTTTCTTTTACACTAGCGCCAAAAACGCAAACTAACGCCAACGACAAAATAGCAAAAAACTTTATCATTTTGCCTCTTGGGATTTTATCATCACCAGACTTACTGCGATTATAGATACGATTATTGAAGCACCAAATAAAATCGCGCAGTCATTTATCAAATCTAAATTTGGTATCTCAAATCCAGCGCTAAATGCAGCGTCTTGAAATACAGCAACGCTTGGCAAAAACATATATATCACGCCAACTATCATTGTGGCAATTATGCTGTCTATTATAGAAAGCTTGTAAAGCATGGCTGATTTGAGCCAGTATGGAGCGCCAAAAAGAGTCATGATCTCAACTCTTCTTTTATGCTCGTAAAGCCAAATTTTCATCTGCTTAAATATCAAAACTATTCCCATTATGGCGATTAAAATCACAAAATATTCAAATATCCATTTTGCCAAGATTAGGATTTTGTAAATTTTATTATGCGTTTTTGAAAACGTTTCTACCTTTTTGACGCCATCTATCTTTAGAAGTCGCTCTTCTATCTTAGTCATATATGACGAGCTTGGCAAGGCGTTTAGCTTGAGTGAATAAAACTTTGGCAAGGCGTTGCTTAGCACGGTTAAATTTCTAGCTGAAATATCCTCTTTTAGTCTATCTAAAACGCTTTTTGTATTTAATGGTATAAGCTCTTTAAATGTGTCTATACTGTCTTTTACAAGTGTTGCATTTAGGTCATCGTTTGAAACTATTATTATATTGTAGTCACTTCCCATGGCCGATTCATAGTTTAGGACTATTTTATTTACCATTAGGCTAAACTCAACACTAAAAAGCAAAACCACAAGCGGAAAAATCACGCCTATGTGACTTTTAAAAGACCTCATTTATCTCTCCATTACTTAGCTCAAAATGACGATACGCTATCCTTAGGCTAGAAGGGATTTTGTGAGTTACGACAACCACGCAAGTCCCAAGCCCCTCTCTAGCTGATTTCAAAAGCGACCAAATAACATCGCTTGAATACTCATCCAAGCTTCCAGTTGGCTCATCGCAAAGCAAGAGCTGAGGATTGTGAGCCAAGGCTCTAGCCATAGCGACTCTTTGTTGCTCGCCACCACTTAGCTCAAGTGGAAATTTATCTGCTTTGTGGAGCAAATTTACGTGTTTTAGTAGTTTGGCTGCTTGTTTTTGGCAAACTGAGCTGTTAAAACCTTTGATGATGAGAGGCAGCATCACGTTTCTTTCTACGCTCCACTCATTTATAAGTCTAAAATCTTGAAAGATTATGCCAAGCCTTTGTCTAAGAGTAGCAAGATTTGATTTTGTTATGGAGTTTAGCTCACTTAGGCATACATTTAAGCTTCCGCTACTTATGTCTATATCGCCATACATGGATTTTAGCAGTGTTGATTTGCCGCTTCCGCTTTTGCCTGTGATAAATACAAAATCATTTACATTTATGCTGAAATTTGCACTATTTATGACATTTTGATGCCTGTCATAGCATATTGTTAGATTTCTTGCTTCTACGATATTTTGCAAGTTAAATACTCCCTCAAGCACTCATGAGCTTTTAAATTTTCACTAGTCAAAAGCGGTTTTTTGATAAAATAATTAGCCTCATTTGGCGTGATTAAAATATAGCAATGCTCAGGTCTATAAAACGAGCCAAAGGCCACTCTTATAAGCAAGTCGCCATTTTCTTTTTTGTATAATCTTTCAACGTGTAAGAAATAGTCATCACCTTTGAAAATTTTGTTTTCAAATTTAGCCGCCACTAGCTCTTTGTCGATATTTCCAAACTCAAAATCGCCTTTTAAGCTTTGCTTTGGTGAGTCTAATTCATTTGTAAAAATCATATCATAAATATTTTTATTTTGCCTTACCCATCTATCTTCATATTTACTAGAAACTTCTAAAAATCTATCTTTGTAAATTTGGATTTGAGCGTCTGGCAAATTTAAAAAATGGCCAATCGTAAAATCAGTATATCCCCTATCGTCGCTTCTAAGCTCAAATTTAGCACCTACTGCCAAAATCCTTTGCACTTCTTTGGCAAATGAAGCGCTCACCACGCGCCTTTTTTCTGACTTTTCCCAAGGAATTGGAAAATGCAAAAAGACTTTTTCTATGGAATTTGACTCAATAAGAGACAAAACAAGCCTTGCGTCTAAATTTAGCAGGGCGATATTTTTGAGATTTTGGTCTTTTGCTAGGTTATTTACTTGCTCGCAAGATGGCTTATAAACCTCAATTCCCACGACCAAAACTTCTGGATTGTTTCTTGCTTGATACAAAAGATGTCGCCCACTACCAAAGCCGATTTCCACAAAAATACGCTTAAATTTGGTCGTTTGAAGCAGATCCAAAAACTGCACGTCGCTAAGTATAAACTCTTTGGCTTGGAGCTGTTTTTCATTTTTAATAGCTATGGCTTGTGATTTAACCGCATTTACATTCAAATCACGAAAGCTTATCAAAGCCTTTTGCAAAACCCCAAGTCTAGCTGGACGAGTTAGCTTTTCGCCTTTGATGACGTAATTATCTTTTTTGCCTTTTACAGTTATGAAAAACTCGCAATCCTTAGCCATTGTGTAGATGAGATTTTCTTCACCAGCTTTTGCACTCCACAAAAACTGAGCTTCATCATTGCCAAATGGATACTCAAGATTCTTTAAACTAGTTGCAATAAAATTTGGCATTATTTAGCTACTACAACTGCTTTTTTTGAATCAAGTGAGTTGATTCCATAATCATCTACGCCGACAATTTTATAAGTGTATTCCATATTTAGCTGGATATTTGAGTCGCTGTAGCTAGTGCCAACGATATCGCTTATAACCTCATCACCAGCCGAGCTTGACTTTGTGATAGTGTATTTCACGCTTCTTGCGTCGCTTCCACCCTCCCAAGAAAGATCAACGCCTATGCCATTAAATGTAGCACCAGTGATTATAGGTGCTTTTGGATAGCCAAGAGTTGAGCCAACTATGCTGGTTTGTTGCTTTGGACTTTCTAGTCCATCTTTATCCACGGCTGTGATTTTGTAGTATCTTTGAGCACCGTTTTCGTTTATCAAGTCATCATAAGTAGTAGCAGATGTTTCAGTAACTTTTATAAGTGGAAAAATATCATTTGATGCACGGTAAATGTTGTAATGAGCAAAATCCTCATTCATATTTGCATCCCAATTTAGCGTAATTTTTTTAGGTAAATTTGTAGTTGCTTGGACGTTTGTTACTAAATTTGGTAAAGCTTTTGTTTGGGCTGAGATAACTTCGCTTGGTTTTGATACTATTCCATCTAAAGTTTTTACTAAAATTCTATATCTATAGTGATGATTTGAATCAAGTCCGTCGTCGATATACTCGGCATTTAATCTGCCTTTTACTTCAGCTATTTGATACCATTTGTCACTTGATATGTCGTTTCTTTCTATAAGATATGACGCTACTCTGCTATCAGGATGTGGACGCCAAAGTATCTTTACTCTTTTTGGTAAACCATATATTGCTTGAGTGAATGAAACTGATTCTATAAGCTTTGTTGTTGAGGCATTCACGATATCGCCACGATCTGAGACATTGCCGTTTTTATCATATGTTCTAAGCTCGTATTTATACTCAGTTGATGGGATAAGCCCAGTATCTACGTAATGAGTAGCGAATCTATCTTTGATTTTTGCTATTTGATTCATTTGTGCGTTGTCGTTTGGATTTGATCTATAAAGATAATATCCACTTACCCTCTCATCGCTTATTGGATTCCACTCAAAGGCTATCTGAGTCATATCGCTGATAGTTCTTAAATCTGTGATAGCAGGAAGTGTTGGATCAGTCTTAGCTGGAGAGCTTGGCGCACAACCACTTATCACAATCATCAAAGCTAGAGCTGACAAACTTAGGATTAATTTTTTCATCTAAAATCTCCTTATCTATTTTTTTATTTAAAATTTCATAAAAATCACTTGGAAGCGGGGATATAAACTGCATCGCTTGTTTTGTTTTTGGGTGAATTAAATTCAGCATATAAGCATGCAACATAACACGTTTTATTTTATCATCCTTGCTCTTAAAACCATATAAATTATCACCCAGAATGTGACGATTTAAGCTAGATAGATGAACTCTGATCTGATGAGTTCTACCTGTAAAAAGCTTAGCTGCTATTAAATTTACACCATCATAATTTATAATATTTGCAAAGGCCGATTTGGCGTGTCTGCCATTTGGTATAATAGCTTTTTTTAGGCGATTTTGCTCATTTCTGCCTATTGGTTTGTCTATGATTAAGTTTTCTTTAAGCGGTAAATCACAAAGCGCTAGATAAACTCTTCCCATACTTTTATCTACCAGTTGAGCGCAGAGTGCGGCGTGTGTGGCGTTGTTTTTTGCCACGACCAAAGCCCCACTAGTCCCACGATCTAGCCTATGGACGATGCCAGCTCTGATCTCGCCATTTATGGTTGAGAGAGTATAGTTTTTGGATTTGAGCCATTCTACAAGCGTGGCTTCTTTGACGCTTGGAGCTGGATGAGTTACTAAATTTGCCGGTTTATCAAGCACCAAAATATCATCATCTTCATATAAAATTTTTACATCGAAATCAACGTTAAATTTGCTCACTTCATCTTCTTTTGCTTCTGGAAAAATAACTTTTATATTATCACCCAAATTTAGCTTAAAAGATGGTTTTGAAACTACTTTATCATTTATAAAAATATTTGAGCTTTTTATGAGTTCACTTATTTGATTTCTTGAAATTTGAAGCTCTAAAGATAGAATCTGATCTAGTCTTCCGCAGCTACTTGAAGTAAATTCATGCAACATTAATCCTTTTTTAGTATAATTTTACCAAATTTTTCTTAGGTTTAAATTTGATAAGATTAGATAAGCGTATTTTGACGCACTTCGACTTCGTGCAGCCGATTTTAATTTTGCCAGTCATATTCATCTCATACTCTTTGGTTTCAGAAGCTAGTGACATGCTAGCAAACAAACAACTAGTGTATTTTGGCATTGGACTGCTTGCCTTTGTATTTTTCTTTTTGCTTCCGATACGAAAAATGGAGTGGCTGATACCTACAGTTTATTGGATAAATATCATACTTTTATTTAGCGTAGATATATTTGGGGTTAGCAAACTTGGGGCTCAAAGATGGCTTGAAATACCTTTTGTGCATTTCACACTCCAGCCAAGCGAAATCATGAAACCAGCTTTTATACTCATGCTTGCATATTTAATCAAAAAAAACCCGCCAGATATCGACGGATACAACTTCAAGCAGTTTTTAAAAATAAGCTTTTATATAATTTTACCATTTATTTTGATATTAAAAGAGCCAGATCTTGGGACTGCGCTTTTGCTTATCATCACAGGATATGGGATACTTTTTATAGTTGGTGTAAATAAAAAGATATGGATAAGCCTGATTGTAGCGATGTTTGTAGCTACGCCAATCTTATATGAGAGTTTGCACGACTACCAAAAAAAGCGAATAACTGACTTTATCAGTGAAGATCCAAGCTATCAAGTCAAGCAATCTATCATAGCAATAGGAAACGGTGGAATTACTGGCAAAAAAGCAGATGAAGCCACTCAGACTAAATTTAAGTTCCTGCCAATAGCAACTAGCGATTTTATCTTTGCTTATACTATAGAAAGATATGGATTTATCGGCGGTATGAGCTTAATACTTTTGTATGGATTTTTGATAGCGCATCTACTTAGCATGAATTACAAGCTAAAGAGTGATTTTTTTGCTAAAAGCGTTACTAGCGGAATTGCGATTTTGATATTTATATATGTTAGCGTAAATATATTTATGACTATTGGATTTGCTCCTGTTGTGGGAATCCCTTTGCCGTTTTATAGTTATGGTGGAAGTAGTTTTGTAACATTCATGTGCTTGTTTGGAATATTACAAAACCTACTTACATTTAGATTTGATCCAACCTATAGATTTGTAAAAATCAAATTTTAGTGATTTTTAATGAGGTTTTCAATCTCTTTTTTGACATTTTCATAAGTCAAATTTGAAACCTCTTTTACAAATCTACCTTTTTTGTCAAAAAGATATATAGAAGAGCTATGCGCTACTGAATACTTCATAACAGAGTCTTTCAAATCAACTATTTGGTATTTGACACCATAGCTTTTTGTTACTCTATCTAGTTCCTTATCATCAAATCTAAGGCAAGTTGAGTTTGGATAAAAATACTTGGCAAACTCATCGCAAGTCTTCACATCATCTCTTTTGATATCTAAAGTAGCAAATAGTATCTTCACGTCTTTGTATTTTAGATCATCTAAAGCAGTGGCAACCAAAGTAAGAGTAGTAGGACAGACATCTGGACAAAACACATAGCCAAAATATGCTATTTTGTATTCTCCATCAAAACTTTTCATTGTGACTGGACCATTTATGCTATCACCTTTGAAGTCGTACTTCATCAATTTTAGCTGATGATTAACAAGCAAAAACACGCCAGACGCAACCAATATAAGAACAATTACAAGAAAAAACTTTTTCACAATAATCCTTTTCTTTTAATTTGCTTGGTATTTTATCATAAAAAAGACAATATAAGAAATAGGCTATGCGAAATAAAAAGTCTAAAATAAATGTAAATTTGGGATTAAAAATATGTAAGTGGTGGGTTCACCAGGACTCGAACCTGGGACCATCCGGTTATGAGCCGGATGCTCTAACCAACTGAGCTATGAACCCACTTGAATTGAAGTTCGAATTATATAAATTTTTTACTTAAAAAATACTTAATAACCCAAACTTCAACAAAGCCAAATAGGAAGCAAACTAGTTTTTATTTTTTGCTTCCATTTTTTGAAATTCATCTTGAATAACACTCAAATTTGGCTCGCTATTCATCTTTTGGATCATTACATTGTATTTGTTTACCAAAGCTATTGCAATACTAGCAAAGACAAACCCAGGAAGCAACTCATAAACAACGCCACTTAACCCAAAAACTATCCATAAAAGTACAGTTGTTCCACCAACAAGCATTCCCACAAGAGCTGAAAGTGCGCTCATATGACGAGAATAAAGGCTAAAAAGTAGCACCGGGCCAAAGCTCGCGCCAAATCCAGCCCAAGCGTTTCCTACCACGCCAAGGACTGTATCAGTAGAGTTAAAGGCTATAATTGTCGCGATCAAAGCTACGACAACTACGGCAAATCTACCTACTTTTACTTGAGTTTTATCACTGACTTCTTTTTTGTAAAATGCAAATATAAAATCCCTTGTCACCGAACTAGCACTAACCAAAAGCTGGCTTGAAATAGTACTCATAATAGCTGCTAAAACAGCTGAAATAATAACTCCAACTATAAAAGGATGAAACAATGTATCGCCAAGCTTCAAAAAGACAGTTTCAGGGTCGCTTAAAGGAGCTCCGATTTGGTTGAAATACACATAGCCTATAAGTCCGCTAAGCATAGCGCCAATCAGTCCTAAAACCATCCAAGAAATCCCTATTCTTCTAGCACTGTCTAGCTCTTTGGAGCTTCTTATAGCCATAAATCTTACTATGATATGAGGCTGACCAAAGTATCCAAGCCCCCACGCCATAAGCCCTAAAACACCTAAAAATGTCTGACCAGCAAATAAATTTAGATGCTCTTTAGAGTCATTTGCACTATATTTTGCAATCTCACCAAAAAAGCTACTACCCTCTGGAATGTTTAAGCTCAAAAATCCAACTACAGGTATTAGCACAAGCACAAAAAGCATAAGCGTACCTTGAAAAGCATCAGTCAAACAAACCGCCTTAAATCCACCAAAAAATGTATAAAATACAACTATACAAAGCGTAAATATCGCTCCATAGTAAAAGTCAATCCCAAAAAAGCTTCCAAAAGTCTTGCCACCAGCTATGATACCACTACTTACATAGAGCGTGAAGAATATCAAAATAAATACGCCAGAAACCACTCTTAAAACCTTTGTTTTATCCTTGAAACGGTTTTCTAAAAAATCTGGAATCGTGATACTATCGCTAGCTACTTCGGTATATATCCTAATTCTTTTTGCAAGGAATTTGTAATTCGCCCACGCTCCAATGCTTAGCCCAATTGCTATCCACGCATTTGCGATACCACTAAGATACAAAGCTCCAGGAAGCCCAAGAAGCATCCATCCGCTCATATCACTAGCTCCAGCGCTAAGTGCTGTCATGATAGGCCCAAGACTTCTATTATCTAGCAAATACTCATTTAAATTTGACTTTTTATTGTATGAAAGTCTTCCGATAATAAGCAAAATACCAAAATATAGTCCAATAGCCAAATATGTGCTAAAACTCATCATTTAACCCCTATTTTGTAAATTTTGCTGATTGTATCAAATTTAAGTTTAAAGACATATATTTTTTTGTATAATTTTACCTTACTCAAAATATATAAAGGGCGCGTATTGACACGAATTTTCGATGAAAGATTCTTTAAAATTTTATTCTTTGTAGTTATCGTAACAGTGGGCTTATGCTACACTTATCCTGCCGAGCTTACATCAGCTCAAAAAAACGCTTACGTAAATTCATATCTCACAACTCTTGGGCTTACATTTGGCGGTATTGTCATAGGTATAGTTTTAGGATTTATACTTGCTTTTTTGAAGTTTTTAAACATAAAAGTTTTATCATTTTTAATAGATGAATATATAGACATCATTAGAGGCACGCCTGTTCTTTTGCAACTCATGATATTTGCTTTTGTTATACTAGCCACACTTAGCGACAACTTTTACGCAGCCGTTATCGCTCTTGGGCTAAATAGCTCAGCTTACGTAGCTGAAATAGTAAGAAGCGGTATCAATAGCGTGGATCGCGGTCAAATGGAAGCAGCTCGTGCAATGGGGCTAAGCTACAGCGTATCAATGCGTCAAATCGTCTTCCCGCAAGCCATTAAAAACATTCTCCCAGCTCTTGCAAATGAGTTTATAAGCCTTTTTAAAGAGACTTCAGTCGTAGGACTTATAGGGATTTTTGACTTAACCATGCAAAGCAAAAGCTTGCAGGCCGTGCTATTTACTCCAGAGCCGATTTTGTTTGCTGGAGTTATATATTATGTAAGCGTTAAATTCTTTTCATTGCTTGCAAAACTACTAGAAAATAGGCTAAATAAAAATGATTAAAATAGAAAATTTAACTAAAAATTATGGTGATTTGAAAGTCCTAAATAGCATAAGCACTCATATCACAAAAGGTGAAGTCGTAGCCATAATAGGACCAAGTGGTGGCGGAAAAAGCACATTTTTACGCTGTATAAACCGCCTTGAAGAGCCAACAAGCGGGCATATTTTTATAAACGGCAAAGACATACTTGACAAAAAAACAGATATAAATCAAATTCGCCAAAAGGTCTCTATGGTGTTTCAGCATTTTAACCTTTTTGCCAACAAAACCGTTTTAGAAAATCTAACCCTAGCCCCAGTCCAAACTGGCATTTGCGACCTAAAAACTGCGAAAGAAATCGCATTTGAGCTATTAGAAAAAGTAGGATTAAAAGACAAAGCTGGAGCATATCCTCACAAGCTCAGTGGCGGTCAAAAACAACGCATCGCCATAGCTAGAAGCCTTGCTTTAAAGCCAGATATTATACTTTTTGATGAGCCAACAAGTGCGCTTGATCCTGAGATGATTGGCGAGGTTCTTGGTATCATGAAAGACGTGGCAAAAGAGGGGCTAACAATGCTTGTCGTGACGCACGAAATGGGCTTTGCAAGAAACGTAGCAAATAGAATATTTTTTATGGATAAAGGCGTGATAGCAGTCGATGATAGCCCAAAAAATCTTTTTGAAAACTGCACCCACCCAAGACTAAATGAGTTTTTAAACAAAGTATTAAATCACTAAAAGGAAGTAAAATGAGTAAATTTTTTCAATTTGTAGTTGCGGCTTTTGCGATGCTTAGCTTGTCAAACGCTGCTGATCTAAGAGTAGGAACAAACGCAGCCTATCCTCCATTTGAGTTTATAAATGACCAAAATAAAATAGCTGGATTTGATATAGACCTTGTTGATGCGCTGTCTAAAAAAATCGGCTTTACTTATGAGATAGTAAATATGAGCTTTGATGGACTAATACCAGCTTTGAAAGCTGGAAAAATCGATGCTATAGCTGCTGCTATGAGTGCTACTCCAGATAGAGTAAAAGCAGTTGATTTCACAAAAGCATATTACATCACTGAAAATCTTTTTATCAAAAAAGCAGGCGATAATGCCATAAACTCAAAAGCTGATTTAAACGGCAAAAAAATCGCCGTGCAACTCGGTACAGTTCAAGAGATCGCAGCTCGTGAATTAAAAGGTGCAAAAGTCATGGCAAATGAAGATATATTTGCAGCTATTATGGCTCTTAAAAATAGCAAGGTTAGCGCTGTTTTGGTTGATAGCTCTATTGGATATGGATATTTGAAGAAAAATCCAGATTTAGCTGAGTTTTTAAAAGAACCAGATGGCAGCGAGGGATTTTCTTTAGCGTTTGATAAAAACAAAAAAACCGACTTGATAGCAAAAATAAATGCCGCTGTTGATGAGCTAAAACAAGATGGCGCTTATGACAAATTGCTTGAAAAATACGACCTTAAATAATAAATTTAACACGCAAAAAGGATGGAAATGAAAAAATTTCTAAAGCTTGTTTTAGCTGCTGTTTTGGCAGTTAGCTGCTTAAATGCAAAAGAGATAGTATTTGGCACAGACGCTGAGTATCCACCATTTGGATATATGAACGAACAAAATCAAATTTCAGGATTTGACATAGACCTAGTAGATGCTATTTCAAAAAAAGTTGGTTTTGAGTATAAATTTATCAAAGTCGGATTTGACGCTTTGATACCAGCGCTAAAAGCTGGCAAAATAGACGCGATAGCTGCTAGCATGAGTGCCACTGATGAAAGAAGAAAGTCAGTTGATTTTACTGATCCATATATTTTCACTAAAAATTTGTACCTAAAAATGGCTACAAACAAAGATATAACAAGCAAAGATCAGCTTAAAACCAAAAGAATCGGCGCAATGCTTGGCACAGTTCAAGAAAGCGTGGCAAACTCTATAAAAGGTGCTAAAGTTATGCCAACTGAAGGAATTGCAGGAAGTATAATGAATCTAAAAGCTGGCAAGGTAGATGTCGTCATCGTCGATAGCTCTGTAGGATATGGATATCTTAAAAAGAACAAAGACATCATAAACTGGCTTGAAGAAAGCGACGGAAGCGACGGATTTGCTATGGCTTTTGACAAAGACAAACAAACCGAGCTTTTGGCTAAATTTAACCAAGCATTAAAAGATATCAAACAAGACGGCACATACGACAAACTTCTTGAAAAATACGATCTCAAATAACATAAGCCCCAAATTTGGGGCTTTTAAGAAAGCCAAATGAATCAACTCTACATCTTAACAGACTCCAATTTCACCCCACCAAGTGAACTAAAAAACGCCGTCCAAGAGATACTAAACTCAGGTATAAAGCTAATCCAATACCGCAATAAATCCCAAAATCACGATATAAACTTACTAAAATGGGTAGTAAGCTTATGCGATGAATTTGGTGCAAAACTCATTATAAATGACGATCCGATTTTAGCCGTGAACTGCGGAGCACATGGCGTTCATGTAGGCAAAGAAGATGGTGGCGTCCTTAGAGCTAGAGAGATTTTAGGCGATAAGGCGATTATCGGAGCTAGCTGTTATAATGATATAAACTTAGCCATAAAAGCACAAAATGACGGCGCAAGTTACGTTGCCTTTGGAGCGATGTTTACTAGTCAAACCAAGCCAAATGCCAAACTTTGCGACCACGAAATAGTAAAAAAAGCAAAAGAGATTTTGAGTATTCCAGTTTGCGTGATTGGTGGGATAAATAGCTCAAATTTACAAAGCGTTTGTGCTTTAAAGCCTGATTATATCGCTATAATTAGCGCTGCATACAAGCCAAACTCAATCACACAAAATATAGTAAATTTACAAAATATCATAAGGAAATAAATGGATTTTTTTAGTGCAATTATTCTTGGCATAGTTGAGGGCTTGACAGAGTTTTTGCCAGTTAGCTCAACTGGACACATGATACTAGTCGCTGATCTTTTGGGGCTTGAACAAAATAACGTCCTAAAATGCTTTGAAGTAGTCATTCAGCTTGGAAGTATTTTGGCTGTCGTGTTTATGTTTTTTGATAGGCTTAAAGAGGACTTTTTGCTATGGATAAAGCTACTCATCGGCTTTGTTCCCACTGCTATCATCGGACTGCTTTTATACAAGCACATAAAAGCGCTTTTTGAGCCGACAACAGTGGCTTACGCACTCATAATCGGCGGTATAGTTTTCATAATCGTTGAGCTTTGGCATAAAAAAATAAACTACGATGGCGACACCAAAACGCTGCATGAAGTCAGCTTTAAACAAGCCTTTATCATTGGACTTTCGCAATGCCTTGCTATGATTCCTGGCACTTCGAGAAGCGGATCGACTATCATAACTGGGCTTTTATGCGGGCTAAGTCGTGAAGTGGCAGCAAGATTTAGCTTTTTGCTCGCCATTCCTACTATGTTTGCAGCCACCACTTATGATACGTACAAAAACAGGGAAATTTTCGCTCAAAATTTAGACGCTTTGTGGATGTTTTTAGTCGGTGGGGTGGTTGCTTTTGTGGTTGCTTTTGTGGTTATAAAATTATTTTTAAAGTTTGTATCCAAATTTAGTTATATTAGCTTTGGAATTTATAGAATAATCCTTGGGGCGATCTTTTTGATTTGGGTTTTATAGCCCTATTTTACGACCTCTTTTATAGAGTTTATAAGATAATCAATATCATCTTTGGTATGGGTGTAGTGCAAGCTCACTCTTACCCAGCCTGGCTTTTTATCTAGCAAAGCATCATCGACTAATCCCAAAAGCTCATGCCCATAAGGTCCAGCGCAAGCACATCCAGCACGCGATTGGATACCAAATTTAGTGCTTAGTTCATTTGCCACGTCATAAGGAGATTTATCTTTGATATTAAAAGCAAAAATTGGTAATCTTGCTTGATTATTAGGACAATAACAAATTAAATTTGGTATAGTTTTTAACCCTTCCCTAAAGTACTCAAGATTTTCTTGCTCTATCTTTTCTATCAGCTCAAGACCTATATCGTTTCTTAATTTAAAAGCCAAATACGCCCTTATAAGCTCAGTTATTCCAGGCGTTCCAGCATCTTCAAGTTGCTCTTTATTTTCTATAAATTTAGCACTTTTTCTACTTACGTAGCTCACAGTGCCACCACCTGCAAATGTCGGCTCATCGCTAGTGCAAAGCTCTTTTTTGATGACCAAAATCCCGCTTCCACCAACTCCTCCAAGAAGCTTGTGACTAGAGATGAACAAAGCATCATAAAGCTCGCAAGGCACATTTGCGTACGCAGCATAGCTAGATGCATCAAGGGCGATTATGCCGTTATATTTTTTGATGATTTTATGCAAATTTACGATATCTGTTTTGATACCAGTTACGTTTGAAGCCACGCTAAAGCTAGCTATGATTTTTCTGTTTTTATTGAGCTTCAAAGTCTTATCAAGCTCGCCCCAGTGCAAGCCGCCATCTCTAGCAAGTGGCACTCTATAAGTCTCGCACAGTCCTTGGCGAAAACTAACTTCATTGCTATGATGCTCATAAGGTCCTACTATCACGAGTGGAAGTTTGCTTTTGTCTAAATTTGCTAGAGAGTCTTTTAACACATCTCTTGTCGTAGGAGGGAGATAAATCCCCATAATTTCTTGAAATTTTTTGATAGCCCAAGTACTGCCAAAACCACAAGGCATAAGATAAAAATCATCACTCACACCAAGCAGTTTTTTAAGCCCACTTCTGGCATTTTCATAGTAGCTTGTTGTGATTTTCGCACAGTCACTGCACTCGCTATGAGTGTTTGCATAAGTATGCAAGACTCGTTTTAACTCATCTTCGATTGGAGCATATCCAAGCCCTGAAGCAGTCCAATCAAAATAGTAAAATCCGTCTTTAAAAATAATATTTTTTCTTACTTTATCTAACAATTTTCTCGCCTAAAAATTTATGCGAAATTATACAATACTTATGTTAAAATAACGTAAAGGAGCGTGAGTTAAAATGCAAGATTTGGACGCTAAGGAGCATTTGGAATATTATTTTGTTTTCGGAAATAGTCCTATAAATACAAAATATCCAAGCATATTTGAGGCCATAAATTGTGAAATATTGCAAAATTATAAAGAATTTCAAAGCAAATTTAAACTCCAAATTTGCCCAAAAGAGAGCGTAAAACTCCTTACAAAACTTGCCAAAAGTGACCGCAAACGCTTCAATCTCACAAAAAATATCCCAAGAAAACTAGCCACACAAATCCTAAATGAACTCATTGGCTCTGGTCTAATCCAAATCGAAAAATCAAAAGAGCCAAAACCGTTTAAATCCAAACATCAAAAGCTAAAAAAGGAGCTTCGTCACTACCAAATCCAAGACAAAATCCACTTCAAGGACAATCTTGCAAGATTTTGGTTTCGCTTTTGTCAGCCAAATTTAGAGCTTTTAGAAGCTGGCAAATTTGATGAAGTTCTAAGCCTAATCAAATCAGAGTTTGAAATGTACTGCTCGCTTCCTTTTGAGCTAGCCTCCATTAGACTTTTAGCCCACCATTTAAATATACCAAAAAACGCATTTACAAGCTACTGGACGAAAGATGATGAGATCGATATATTTAGCTCAATTGATGATTTTATAGTGGTTGGAGAGGTCAAATACAAAGATAGAAAAATCTGTAAAAACGTCTTAAATTTACTCAAATTTAAGTGCGAAAAAATAGGAATTAAGCCAAATTTAATAGCACTTTTTTCAAAATCAGGCTTTAGCAATGAGCTTTTAAATTTAAAAGATGATACAATACTTCTTTTTGATATTGACGATTTTAAGGATATTTTATGAATGATTTACAAGATACAAAACACATTACCGACGGGCTTGCAAACCTCATTGAGCAAACTTATCAAATAGAAAAAGAGTATAAATCCTTAAATGAATCTTATGCAAATTTGCAAAAATTTATCAAAGATATAGTAGAAAGCCTTGGGGCTGCTCTTTGGGTTATGGATAAAAACGGCAAAATCGTGCTAAAAAACGCAAAAGCAGACGCTCTTTTGGGGCTTATAAATCTTATAGATCTAAAAAAACAAAATTGCGAGGTGCAGTTTAAGGAGATGTATTTTGCTATCAAAATCACACAAAATGGCGACAATAAAATCATTCTAGCAACCGATATAAGCGATGAAAAAAGAAGTGCAAGGCTCGTTTCTATGGGTGCAGTCGCAGCTCATCTAAGCCACGAAATAAGAAATCCAATAGGCTCAATCGCTCTGCTTACAAGCTCACTTCTCAAACGCAGCGAACCCAAAAATATCCCGCTAATTAAAGAGATGCAAAAGGCAATTTTTAGGGTCGAGCGGATTATCAAAGCGACGCTTTTATTCACAAAAGGTGTCGTGATAAATAGGCAAATCGTCCAGCTTAAAACGCTGGAGCAAAACTGCAAAAACGCCATTAAACAATACGCTTTTAGCAAGGAAATTGAGTTTAAATTTGACGGATTTGATGGGCAAATGGAGGGCGATTTAGATCTTCTTGATATGGTTTTTAGCAACTTTATATTTAACGCAATTGATGCTATAGAAGAAGACGATAATGAAACTGGCACTGTGAGTTTGGAGCATAAATTTGATGAAAAAATGCATAATTTTTATATCAAGGATTCTGGTGTAAAGATAGATAAAAGCGTTGTTTTTGAGCCGTTTAAAACGACAAAACTCAAAGGCAACGGTCTTGGGCTGGCGCTTTGTATCGAAATAGTAAGGGCTCACAAAGGGAGCATAGCTCTCCAAAATGAGCCAAAAGTTTTTACGATCAGCTTGCCTTAATCACGAGCAAAAACTTTGATCTAGCTCAAACAAAGCATCTACTTTTTTAGCAAAATCATCGCTAACTATAAAATCAGTCGCAAAGATCATGACTTCGCTTTGGTGGTCATTTGTCACTCTTAAAACAAGCCTTTTATCACCATTTCTTTGGTGGGCTTGATGAGCCATTGTGTAGATCTCTGTAATTTTTGATTTATCTAAATTTGAGAGATCCAAGCTGAGTTCTAGTTTGCCTGCTATTGCTTTTATCTCTTGAGTTTCACTGCTTGTTTTGCTAAACTCAGGATTGTATTTTCTTCTTGCACTTTTTAAAGTGAAGTTACCATTTTTTGCATCTTCAAGACTTAAAACTTGATTTATGATAGGCTTAGAGTTTGCATCTTTGCTTGGAGCGACTTTAAAAGCGTATAGATTTTCTAGCTCATTATCGCTTAAATTTGATACAAATTTACTATTTGCATCAAAGGCGATCACCTCAGCATTTCCGCTTTTATCTACTAAATTTAAAATCGACATATCCATACCGCTTTTTGTGGTTCTTGTATTTATCTGATTTATCTTAGCAATGATGATTATTTCACCGTTTTTGCTGCTTGCAAGATCAGTGATAGCGCTGTGATTTATGGCTTCAAGATACTCTTTAAATTTAGTCAAAATATCTTCATCAAGCTTGCTAGATTTGAGCGTGAAATTTCCTTTTTTTGCATCTTCAAGGCTTATAATTTCATTGATTTTAAGCTTGATTTGCTGACCGTCTGTATTTAGAGTGACTTTAAAAGCGTGAGGTTCATCAAGCTCATTTTGACTCATATTTTCAATTTTTCTAAACTCATCAAATGCTGTTGCTTCCATACTTCCATGAATATCAAGTATGGTTATTATCGCCATTTTTTTACCACTTTTTGTGATTTTGACATTTGTATCTTCTATCTTTCCTACTATGAGGATTTCGCTTCCATCTTCGACACTCTCAAACTCACTAGAAACAGTATATTTGATACTTGCAATATCATCTTTATACTCATCAAGCGGGTGACCTGAGACGTATATTCCAAGTATTTCTTGCTCGAATTTAAGTATCTCTTTACTATCAAACTCATCTTTTACAATGCTTAAATTCACATCAATATCACTCATGCTTTCATCATCACTAAATAGCGAATTTGTCACATTTTTGCGTATATCGGCTGCTCTTTTTGAAGTATCTACTATGTTGTCTAAATTTACAATCAACATCTTTCTAGTATTGCCAAAATCATCAAAAGCACCTGCTTTTATGAGAGATTCATAAACACGTCTATTAACAGTGCTGCCATCGGTTCTTGAGATAAAATCACTCAAGCTATCAAATTTTTTCTCATTTCTGGCATTAATTATATTTTCCACAGCGCCTACGCCTACGCCTTTTATCGCTGCCATTCCATAGATAATGGCATCTTTGCCATCTTTTTGGATTACGCTAAACTCACGCATTGAGTGGTTGACATTTGGCGGAAGCAAGTCGATGTCTAGTCTTTTTATCTCATCAATGTATTTGACGACCTTATCGACGTTGTTTTCTTCGCTTGTAAGTAAAGCTGCCATAAACTCAGCTGGATAATAAGTCTTTAAATAAGCGGTTTGAAACGTGATAAGAGCGTAAGCTGCGGAGTGAGATTTGTTAAATCCATACTCGGCGAATTTCATAATCAACTCAAAAAGCGCGTCGGCTTTTTTCTCATCAAAGCCACCTTTTTTCGCACCTTCAAGATACTGAGCTTTTAGGCGGAGCATTTCATCTTCTTTTTTCTTACTCATCGCTCTTCGTACCAAATCGGCTCCACCAAGACTAAATCCACCCACAGTTTGAACGACTTGCATGACTTGCTCTTGATAGACGATGACGCCATAAGTCGGCTCAAGTATCGGCTTTAACGCCTCGAATGCAAATTCAATATTTTTTCTACCATGTTTTATATCGATAAAATCATCTACCATACCTGAATTTAATGGTCCTGGACGGTACAAAGCTATCATCGCAATGACATCCTCAAAGCAGTCAGGGCGAAGCTTAGCAGCAAGAGTTTGCATGCCACCTGATTCTATTTGAAATATTCCAAGAGTATTTCCGCTTTGGATAGTTTCGTATGTTTTTGGGTCGTTGAAATCCACCTTTTCCCATAAAATATCCACACCAAAACGCTCTTTTATCAGCTTTTTAGCATTGTCTATTACGGTTAATGTTTTTAACCCCAAGAAGTCAAATTTGATCAAATCAACATCTTCAAGGTAGTCCTTGGTGTACTGGGTGACATAGTGACCCTCTTCAGCATTTGTCTGCCTCCAAAGTGGAGCTTTTTTCCATAGCTCTTCATTGCTGATGACGATTCCTGCTGCATGCATACCTGGGTTTCTATTTAGCCCCTCAAGTTCGCAAGAATACTCCCAAACTTGCTTTGCAAGTTCGTTTGAATTGATAAGCTCGCCGATTTTTGGCTCTTTTTCAAAGGCGCCATCTTCCATTTCGCCTTTTTTGTTTTTGTGGGCTTTGAGCGTGATTCCAAGCTCATCTGGAATGAGCTTTGCCATCGCGTCAGCTTCAGAGTAAGGCATGCCCATCACTCTAGCCACGTCTCTTATAACACCTTTTGCAAGAAGTTTACCAAAAGTTGCTACTTGGGCGACGTTGTATTCGCCGTATTTTTCGATGACATAGTCGATGACCTCACCGCGGCGATTTTGACAAAAATCCACGTCAATATCTGGCATACTTATACGCTCAGGGTTCAAAAACCGCTCAAAAAGCAAGTTATACGGCAATGGATCAAGGTCGGTAATACGAAGAGCGTAAGCCACAAGACTGCCAGCAGCACTTCCCCGTCCAGGGCCAACTGGGATTCCTTTTGATTTAGCTTCATTGATGAAATCAGCCACGATCAGCATATATCCTGGAAATTTCATATTATTTATGGTATTTATCTCACGCTCCAAACGCTCTTTGTAAATTTGATGCTTTTCTTGCGGGATAAACTCAAGCCTTGCCTCTAAACCCTTTTTGCACTCATACTCAAACAAATAACTATCGTTTTCTAAGTCATATTCAAGCTCAGGATGAGGAAGAGTGATGTTTCTGGCTTTTGCGTATTCTTTGGTAAATTTGAAGTTTGGCGGGGTCGCATCGCCAAGTTTTATTTCTAAATTACATTTTTCTACAATCTCTTGAGTATTGGCTAAAATCTCAGGCATATCAGCGAAAATCTCTTCCATCTCTTCTGGAGATTTTGTATAAAATTGGCTCAAAACCTGACCTCTGACATTTTCATCAAAGTTTTTGTTGGCTGAGATATAGACAAATATTTTTTGAGGGACGGCACTATCTTTTGTAGTGTAGTGAGCGTCGTTTGTGGCTATGAGCTTTATGCCAGTTTCTTTTGAAAGACGCACAATATCATCATCTATTCTTTCTTGATCGCCTATGCCATGACGCATAATCTCAAGATAAAAATCATCGCCAAAAATCTCTTTATACTCAAGAGCGACCTTTTTAGCCATTTCATAGCCACCAGCCCCTCTTTTAAGATTTCTTTCACTTAAATTTAGATGGAAATTTACCTCACCAGCAAGGCAAGCAGAGCTACACACTAGCCCTTCGCTGTGTTCTTTTAGGATTTTTTTGTTTATTCTTGGATAGTAATAATATCCTTTTATGTAAGCCATAGAGCTAAGATACATCAAATTTTGATATCCTATCTCGTTTTTAGCAAATAGACAAAGGTGGAATCTCTGTCTGCTCTCTTTGTTGCTTAAATCTTCGTGATTGTGTATGTAAGCTTCCATGCCAATGATTGGCTTTATGCCTTCATTTTTCATGGTTTTATAAAAATCAATAGCACCATACATATTGCCATGATCTGTTATAGCGCATGACTTTATGCCCATTTCTTTAAGCCTTTTGGCTAGGACTTTTATCTTGTTGGCGCCGTCTAATAGGGAGTATTCTGTGTGTAAATGTAAATGTGTGAAATCGCTCATTTTAGTTCCTTATATGATAGATTTTATCATATAAGTACTAAAATGAAGCTTACTTATTTTATAAGTAAAGTTGTATTAATTTGTATTGATTAGTCTCTAGGTCTAGCTTCGTTTACTCTAAGTGCACGACCGCCAACCTCTTTACCGTTCATTCCATCAATAGCTTTTTTAGCTTCTGCATCACTGCTCATCTCAATAAATCCAAAACCTTTTGAACGGTTTGTCTCTTTATCTTTTACAATTTTCGCGCGTGTAACTTCACCAAACTCACTGAAAGCTTCTCTAAGCTCTGCCTCTGTCATACGATATGATAGATTACCTACATATATGTTAATCAACACTAATCCTTAGTTTTTATTCCGTAAATAAATCGGTTATAGATATGATACCCAAATTAAAAATAAAAAGCTATAGAAAAAGCATATTTTTTAAAATATTTTTGAAATTTTGTAAAAAATGGTTACACATTATTAAATTTGAAACAGTAACCCAGATTTTACTTCGCTATATACAACTTCTCCAGCCAAATCTCTTAATATTTCTAGAGCAAACTCCATTGCTGTGGCTGGACCTTTTGAAGTTATAATATTTTCATCTCTTAAAACATTTTGATTTGGATTATAGCCAGCTTTTGCCACAGTCGCTTCAAATCCGGGATAGCAAGTATAAGCATTTTTAAGCACTCCAGCAGTGCCTAAAGCCCAAGGTGCTGCGCAGATTGCGCCAAGTTTTTTGCCGCTTTTATCAAATTCTTGCAAGACTTTTTGTAACTTCACACTTTTTGCTAAGTATTCAGCACCAGGCAAACCACCAGGCAAGACTATCATATTAAACTCGCTGAAATTTACATCATCAAATTTAATATCAGCTTGGACTTTTACTTGATGAGCTCCTGCGACATCCAGCTCCTCAAGAGCCACAGCGACAGCATTTACCCCGCCACGTCTAAGAATATCCAAAATACTCATCGCCTCCATTTCTTCAAAGCCATTAGCTAATATCACTGCTACATTTTTCATAATATCTCCTTTTGATTTTACATTGTATCAAATATCACTTACAAATTTTACAATTTCTTATATCATAACAAATATTTTTAAAAGGATTAACAATGAACGTAAAAATTACATATTGTAGCTCTTGCTCGCAAATCACAGCAGAGTCTGTAAAAGTCGAAAACGAATTGAAAAAAAGTTTTCCAGATGCAAACATCACTAGAGTTCCTGGCGAAAAAGGCAATTTCACAGTAGAGGCTGATGGCAAAAAAGTCTATGATTATAATGGCTTTACAAGACCTAGATTTCCTGAAGTTGGAGAAGTTGGTGCAAGCATTATAAAAGAATTTGATCTATAACGATTTGTTGATTAAATTTAAAAGCTATAAGATATAAATTGAGATAAACTATCTTGATTTATATCTTGACATGATTAAATTTACTCAAATTATGGTAATATTCAAATTTATTAAATGAAAGGATAGAGTATGCAAGTAAAGATTTTTTATTGCAATTCTTGAAACTTTCGCCCACAAGCTTCTAGGTTAGAAGATGAACTACTCACAAATTTTTCGGGGATAGAAGTTTCTAAAGAAATAGGTAAAAGAGGTGACTTTGTAGTCGAAGTAGATGGAAAAGTGGTTTTCAATAATCAAGATTTTCCAAGACCTAGATTTCCTGAAGTCGGAGAAGTAAGTCAAAACATAAAAAGAGAATTTGGTCTCTAAAATAGGAGCCAAAAGGCTCCTTAATTATTTATTTGCTCTTTCGATATATTCACCACGAACCGTATCCACACGGATCACTTCGCCTTCAAGTATATGAAATGGTATTTGAACAACAGCACCGCTTTCTAATGTAGCTGGTTTTTTATTGCTACCTTGAGTATCACCTCTGAAGTTTGGAGCAGTTTCTACGATTTTAAGCTCTACTACTTGTGGAACCTCAACGCCGATAGCATTGCCATTGTGAAACAATATCTCAACCATCATTCCGTCTATCATCCACTTTTTAGCCTCGCCAACATCTTCATCGCTTATAGCTACTTGCTCATAACTCTCAACATCCATAAATTGGCAAAACTCACCATCATCATAAAGATATTGCATCTCTTTTTCTACCAAATTTGGAGATTCGCATTTATCTCCAGCGTGGAATGTTTTTTCTAAAACTTTACCATTTACAAATGATTTTAATTTTACACGCACAAATGCTGCGCCCTTGCCTGGTTTGACGTGTTGATATTCAACGATTTTATATGGAACACCATCTAGTTCTATTTTTAGACCTTTTTTTAAATCACCCATTGAATATGAAGCCATAAATTCTCCTTAAATTATAATACTGCGTATTCTGCCCAAACGCAAGTTTCTAGTGCGTTTAGTTTTGCTAGAATGTCTTTTTTAATATCTTGATCGACCAAAATAACCGCTAGTGCAAATCCATTATCATCACGACCCAAACGGAAGTCTGCGATATTGATTTTTTCTTCAGCCAAAATAGAGCTGATAGAGCTGATAACTCCAGGAACGTCAGTATTTTTAAATACTATCATTCTGCCTTTTGGTTTGAAATCAGTCTTAAAGCCGTTTATATTTACTATTCTTTGCTCTGTCTCGCCAAATACAGTTCCACCGATAGTCACAACGTCTTTATCGGTAAGTACTTTTACAGTAAGCTTGTTTTTATATCCACTTTCTGGAACTACACTAAATGATATGTCTATGCCTTTTTCTTCAGCTTTAAATTTAGCATTTACATAGTTTATACTATCGCCCAAAGTCTCTTTCAATGCTCCAACAATTGCAAAAGTTAGCATTGATTTTGCATAGTCACCGACACTACCCTCAGCTTCGATTTTAATGGCTCTAATAGGTCTTTTATTTAGTTGTGCTGCAAAGTAGCCCATTTTCGATATAAGCTCAACATAAGGTGCAACAAATGGAGGTAAATCTTCTGTTTTGATAGGTAAATTCAGAGCATTTGGATAGCAAATCCCTCTAGCTGCACTTATTGCTTGCTCAGCTGCTGCTATAGCGATATTTTTTTGAGATTCATAAGTATTTGCACCAAGATGTGGAGTAGCACTTACATTTTCAAGATCTAGTAAAGGATGTGTATTGCCTGGCTCTTTTACAAAAACATCTATACCAGCGTAAGCTATTTTGCCACTTTTTAGTGCCTTTAGAAGTGAATCTTCATTGTATAAACCACCTCTAGCGCAGTTGATCAGGCGAACACCATCTTTCATCTTAGCTATTTCTTCATCGCCTATCATATTGACTGTTTCTTTGTTTTTTGGTGTGTGAATTGTTATAAAATCGCAAGCCAAAATATCATCAAAGTTTCTAGTATAAGTAGCGCCCATATCAGTGGCTTTTGCAGGGTCGATATATGGGTCATAAGCTATCACTTTCATACCAAAAGCAAGACTTCTAAAAGATACTCTTGAGCCTATATTTCCAAATCCAATAACGCCCAAAGTTTTGCCATAAAGCTCATTTCCATACCATTTTTCGCGTTTCCAAGTTTTATTGATTTGCAAGTCATTTACTGAATTTACATATTTTCTAGCACTATTTAGTAAGTGACACATAGTCATCTCAACTGCTGCTATAGTGTTTGCTGTAGGAACGTTCATAACGATTATTCCTTTTTTAGAGCAACCCTCTATATCGACATTATCTACACCAACCCCAGCTCTTACTAATGCTTTTAAATTTTTAGAAGCTGCTATAAATTTCTCATCACAATCAGTAGAACTTCTAGTGATAGCCACGTCAGCTTCTGGTAAAATTTTTAAAAGTTCATCTTTTGGAGTACTTACAGCATCGATTACTTTGATATCACTTTGTGCATTTAACAACTCAAAACCAACTGGATGTATGGCATCGCATACTATAACTGTTTTCATAATTCAATCTTCCTTTATTTTAGAATGAATGTTGTATTTTTTCAAATTTAAAACTATATTTTGCGCTCTTTTTTGATCTGCTGTATTAAGATAAATAAGACTATCAAGTCCTCTTTTGACTATTGTTGCATCTACGCCAAATTCTTTTGCAACCCTTGTTATGCAAAATACAGAATAAAAATCGCATCTATCAAGTATAATCTCAAAAGATCCTTTTGACTCTCCAAATTCAGAGTTATTATCCATTTTGATAAGCATCAAATTTGTAGGTAAAACATAATCTTTTTTTGCAAACATAGCGACTTTTTCAAACCAGGAATTAGTCTGCTTATAGGCATAACTCAAAACGCTACTATCGGTTTTAGTAGTGTAAATTTGTGGTGTGGAGACTTGAGCAAATCTCCACAAAAAAACCACAGTGCCTAAGATTAGTAGGGCCAAGAAACCTAGCACTAAAAAGAGGCTATATAATTTCATTTTTTATTAAGCTAATTGCTCTTTTATAATGTCGCCAAGTGTCATTTTACCATCATCATTGATTTCGTTTAATACTTCGCGTTCTTTTTGTCTAGCAAGTCTTCTGATACTTAGACGGATTCTGTTTTTCTTCTCATCTATAAATGCTATAGCAGCTTCGATAGTATCACCTACTTTTAGAGTTTCAACATCAACGCTTCCTACATCTTCTTTTCTTATAAGAGCATCAACATTTCCCTCTAAAGATACAAATATACCAAAGTCTTTTATATCTCTTATAGTTCCAGTTACGATATCTCCAACTGAATGTCGTTTAGAATACTCACTAACTGGACTATCTTTTAGATCTTTTTGGCTAAGTGAAATTTTTTGGTTTTTGTCATCTATTTTAATGATTTTTACATCTATCTCGTCGCCACTTTTTAGAGTATCTTTGCATTTGTCATTTCTATCCCAAGATGAATCTTCATTATGTAAAAGACCCTCTAATGCACCAACACGCACAAAAGCACCGAAATTTGTAAGAGTTGTAACTACACCTTTTACTATATCACCTTCTTTAAATTTAGAAGCAAACTCATCGAATGGTTTTGGAAGTAGATTTTTAAGGCTCACTCTAAGTCTTCTGTCATTTGCATCTATTTCGATAACTTCTACATCAAGCTCTTCGCCCTCTTTGATGAAGTCTTTTGGATTTTTGATATTTTTATCCCAAGAAATTTCGCTGATATGCAAGAAGCCTTCTATGTCATTTCCAAGATCAACAAATGCACCGTATGGCTCTATGTTGCTAACGATAACTTTAATAGTATCGCCTACTTCAAGACCATCTTTTATCTCATCCCAAGGATCTGGAGTCGCTGCTTTGATAGATAGTGATAGGTGTTTTTTCTCATTATCATATTTTATAATTTTAACATCTACTTTATCGCCCTCTTTATAAAGAGTATTTGGGTTTACTGGTCCTTTGTAGCTGATTTCGCTATAGTGAACTAGTCCATCTATACCGCCAACATCAACAAACATACCATAAGTAGTGATTTTTTTGATTGTACCTTCGATAATATCTGTATTATCAACTATACTTGCTATAACTTCTTTACGTTTTCTTCTATCTTCGTCAATAAGCTTTTTGCGAGAAACAATAATGCTTTGCTCTGCTTTATCTATCTTTAGAACTTTAACTTTGAAAGTTTTGTTTATAACTTGATTTGTTTCTTTAAAACCGCTTTGAGATTTTGGCATAAAAAACTCAACGCCATCATCGCTAACTGCTACAAAGCCACCTTTGTTCTTAGATATTATTTTAACATCATAAATATTTTCAGCATTTTCATCGTAGTTGTCTATGAACGCTTTTACTTTCTCTTTTCTAAGAGCTTTTCTATGTGAAACGATAGGTCTGCCATTTCTAGAGCCAGTTACAGCTACTTTTATTGTATCACCTATTTTGTATTGTAAGCTACCATCGTTGCTTGTGATTTCAGATATATTCATCACACCTTCTGATTTTTTGCGAACATCCACAAATACTTCATCATCTTTTATATTAACGATGACGCCATCGCACACTGTACTCTCTTCAGCCTTTATAGACTCCTCAAACATAGCAGCAAAATCTTCTTCTAAATCGATATCACTGTTAATGTCATTACGAACATTTTTGTTCACCTCAGCCATCTTGGTCCTTTTATCTATATATTTTCTAGTGTCACTATTTGACCACAAGTGCATTATAATATCTTAATTTAGCTTTGAGTTACATTAACTTAATACAGAAAATTTATGTCTAAAATTTAGAGAGTTTGTCTACGACTTTTTGTATAATCCAATCAGGCGTGCTAGCTCCCGCACTTATACCGCATAATTTTTTATTTTCAAACCACTCTTTTTGAAGCTCATCTTCGCTTTCTATGAGATGGCTATCTTGGCATAAATTTTTAGCTATCAGATGAAGTTGTTTTGTATTTGATGAGTTTTTGCCACCGATTATTATCATCACATCTGCTCTACTTGAAAGCTCTCTTGCTGCTTCTTGGTTTTCTAAAGTAGCATTGCAAATAGTGTTAAAAACCCTTACTTCTTTAACTCTTTGCATCAAATAATCGACTATTTGAGAGTATTTTTTAAGTTTTTTAGTGGTTTGAGATACGACTGCGACTTTTGCAGGTAATTTGATGCCATCTAGTTCATGCTCGTCAAGTATCACGTGGACATTTGTCACTGAGTAGCTCATCACACCCTTGACTTCTGGATGATTTATATCGCCAAAAAATACTATTTCGTAGCCTTCATTACTCATTTTTTCAACTATTTGTTGTGGCTTGGTGACAAATGGACAAGTAGCGTCAATGATATCTATATTTTTTGATTTTAAATTTGCTAGATCTGTTTTTGTGATACCATGAGTTCTAATTATCGCTTTTTTTTCATCTTTTAGATCGGATATATCTTTTAGTGTTTTGACGTTGAAATTTGCTTTTAGCCTGTCTATTTCTAGACTATTGTGGATAAGTTCGCCTATGGTGGCTGCATCTTTTGAGTTTTCAGCTATTTTTATAGCTCTTTTTACTCCAAAACAAAATCCATAACTCTTAGCTAGCTCAATCTTCAACCCTAGCTCCTAATTCTTTTAAAAACTGACTAAATTTAGGAAATGAAGTTGCTATAAACTCGCTTTTTTCTATATCCATACCGCATTTCAGACCCAAAATAGCAAAGCTCATCGCAATTCTATGGTCGCCATGACTGTCTATAGTCGCCATTTTTGGCGATTTAGAGCCTGTTATCTCAAAGCCATCTTTAAGCTCTCTTGCTTCTATGCCACATCTTTTAAGAGCAGCTACAGTTACAGCTATACGGTCACACTCTTTTACTCTAAGCTCTTTTGCGTTTATAAGTCTGCTAGTACCATTAGCACAAGCAAAAGCTATAGCAAGAGCTGGGGCTTCATCTATGAGCCAAGAGATATTTTGAGAGACTTCTATAGCATTTAGTTCGCCATGCTCGACGCAGATATCACCGATCTCTTCATACTGGCTACTAGTGGTTTGGTATGAGATTTTGGCTCCCATTTTTTCTAAGACTTTAAAGGCTTCAATTCTAGTTTTGTTTAGTAAAATATTTTTGATTTTAACCTTTGAACCAGGTATTATGGCTGCAGCTACAGCGTAAAAAAAGCATGAACTAGGGTCATTTGGCACTGTGATTTCTAGTGGTTTTAGCTTTTTGCCATTTAGTGGTTCGATTGTCAAATTTAGCCCGTCTGTTTTAACTCCAGCTCCCATACCTTGAAGCATTTTTTCACTATGATCTCTGCTAAGCTCTGGCTCGCCAAACTTACATCCATTCGCGCAAAGTCCAGCCAAAATAAGAGCAGTTTTTACCTGAGCTGAAGCTATTTTGCTTTCATACTCAAAATGCTTTAATTTAGAGCCGCGAATAGCTATGGGAGCTTTATTGCCATTTTCTCTACCATCAATTTTTGCACCGACCTTAGTAAGTGGATCACCTACTCTTTTCATAGGTCTTTCATTTAGATATCTATCACCACTCAAAACAAAAAAGCCTTCATTTCCAGCTAAAAGCCCCATGAAGATTCTCATCGCAGTGCCTGAGTTGCCACACTCCAAAACTCTGTTTGGCGATGAGATACTTGAAGGTGGAGTTATCTCGTATGTGTCACCCTTTTTTTCTACTATTGCACCTAAACTCTTTATAATCTTTAATGAATTTAGTGTATCTTCTGCTTCAAGATAGTTTTTTATAATACTTTTTTGATCGCTAAGAAGTGAAAATATAGCACATCTATGACTTATGGATTTATCGCTTGAAAGCTCACTAAATTCATGGTTTATAGGCTTGTTTAAAGGCTCTATTCTCATCTTAAGCCTATACCTAATTTTTCTAGGGTTGATGTAATATTATCTATGATGCTTGAAACTTCTTCGTCTTCTAGTGTTTTATTTGCGTCTTGGAATGTAAATTTGATAGTCAAACTTACTTTGTCACCAAGATTTTCATCTGCGTAAATATCAACTGGCAAGAACTCTTTTAAAGCCCCTATTTTTAGCTCTTCAATGCAATTTTTAATATTCAAATATGCAAAATCTTTTTGGATAACTAAGCTCAAATCTCTACTTACACTTGGGAATTTAGAATAAACTTTTGCGATTTTATCTTCAAATTTCATACTTGCGAAATCTAATTCACAAACATAAGTTCGTGGCAAATCTCTTCTAAGCTCGACATTCAAATCAACCCTGCCGATGTATCCGATACACTCACCATTTTGGTAAATTTCAGCTTGTTCAAATTCGCTTAAAAATGGCACTTTATCGCTCTTTTTAAGCTCTATTTTTCCGATGATATTTTGGATTAAATTTGCAAACTCAAAAAAGTCTATATCTAATGGTTTTGCGCCATTTAGTAAAGTTGGTTCGCTTTTTAATCCGCTAGCCAAAAATCCAAATTTGCTAGATTGCTCGCCGTTCTCGCTAAAAACATCTCCAAGCTCAAATAATTTTACTGATTTTTTTGAGTTTTTGATATTTCTTTCACAAGAGTTTAATAAATGATTTATCAAAGTTGGCTTTAACGCGGCCAGTTCGTTATTTATAGGATTTACAATCTCTGCTTTGCATGGTTTAAAGCCCAAGCTTAGAAGCTCTTCAGCGCTATCAAATATATAATGAACGCATTCAAAAAACCCAACAGAAGCTGCTTTGTATCTTATATTTTTTGAATGTTGATAGCTAGAAAATGTATCATTTATCCTATTTTTTTCGCTAAATTTAAGCGGTTTTGATGGAATATTATCTATACCAATAATCCTTACAATTTCTTCGCAAATATCGTGAGTATTTAAAATATCATGTCTGTAAAATGGAACTTTAGCATAAATTTGCTCTTGTTCGCTATTTATATTTATATCAAATCCAAGTTTTTTGAGTATTTTTACCACTTCATTTGGAGCGACATCTGTGCCTATCATATTGCATAGATCAGCACAATTAAAACTTATGATATTTTGCTCTTTATCAAACAAAACTTGACTAGCGCCAGCGTAAGGAGTTATGCTCTTATTTATAGAAAAAAGATCAAACAAAACGTCCATTCCAAGGCTTAGTTTTGGCTCGCTTCCTCTACTTGATCTATAAACAGCTTCATCTTTTGGCTGTGATTTATCACCATGAGCTGCGTTTGCTACGACTACTGGATTGCTATAGCTTGCTTCTATCAAGATTACTTTTGAGTTTTCATCTATTTTTGCTACGTCTGTTTGATAAATTCCAGCTTGTCCAAGACATTTCTCGTCACAATAAATACCATATGAGCCGTTTTTTTCTATTTTGATGTCTATATTTATCTTATCGTCTTTTGATTTTGCTATTTTTTCAAAGTCATAAGCTCTGAAAATAACGCCAGTTGTGTGAGTCGCATAATCAAGAGCTTTTTGTATAGGGTGAGAACTATTGCACTCTATAGAGGCTAGTCTAAGACTAGTTCTTAGACAAATTTCAACCTCATCTTTTAGCTCTATTGCTCTAAATAGAAATGATCCATCTATCTTTTCATCACAATGAACGCTCAAAATCCTGCCTATTCCAAGCAGTTTTTCCTCTTCTTCTCTTTGGACTCTCTCTTTTAATGGAATGTCAAATGCAGCACTTAGATCTCTTGCGATACCATTGATGCTTAGACAATCTCCCCTATTTGGTGTAAGCTCAACTTCTATAAGCTCATCATTAAGCACTTCATACTCGCTAAGCTCTTTTCCAAGCACAAGCTTTCCTATGCTCTCATCAAGCACCATAATTCCATCATTTAGCTTAAGCAAACCAAGCTCAGTAGCACTACAAAGCATACCAGAACTAGCCACGCCACGCAATTTTGCTGCTTTTATCTCAAGTCCACTTGGCATAACTGCACCTATCAAAGCGCAAGCCACAAACTGTCCAGCAGCTACGTTTGGCGCTCCACAAACTATCTGCAATGCCTCATCTTTGCCGACATCGACTTCACATACATGTAAGTGATCGCTATTTTCATGATTTACGCAGCTTTTTACATATCCTACAACTATATTTTTTGGTATATTAAATTTAGTTAAACTATCTACTTCAAGACCTATTGAATTTAACTTTTGGCATATTTCATCTACACTTATATTTGATACATCTATTCTTTCATTTAACCAGTTTTTACTTATTATCATTTAAATTGCTCCAAAAGTCTTATATCGCCCTCAAATAGGCTTCTTAAATCTGGAATTTGGTGGAGCAGCATAGCAAATCTCTCAACACCAAGCCCAAATGCATATCCACTAACATTTTTATAGCCAACAGCTTTAAATACATTAGGATCTACAACGCCACTACCAAGGACTTCTAACCAGCCAGTTTGCTTACAAACCCTGCATCCCTTGCCGCCACAGAAAATACAGCTTATATCTACTTCAGTGCTTGGCTCGGTAAATGGGAAAAAGCTAGGGCGAAAGCGTACTTTGACATCGCCAAACATATAGCGTAAAAAATCTTCTAAAATGTATTTTAAATTTGCAAAGCTTACTTTGCTTTCATCTTCTACCACAAGACCTTCTACTTGGTGAAACATCGGTGTATGGGTCAGATCAAGGTCACGTCTAAAAACTGAACCTGGAGCTATCATGCGGATAGGTGGTTTTTCTTTTAGCATGGTTCTTACTTGAACTGGACTTGTGTGGGTGCGAAGAAGCCTAAAATCTTTTAGATAAAATGTATCTTGCATATCGCGAGCTGGGTGGTATTTTGGCAGATTTAGAGCCTCGAAATTATGAAAGTCATCTTCTATAAGTGGTCCAGTTTCGACACTAAAATTTTGAGCTACAAAATACTCAATTATCTTATCCATAGTAGCCATAACCGGGTGAATTGCACCAGATGAAAGTGGCTCATTAAAAAGAGTTATATCCACGCCATCTGATTTCATTTTTGATTTTATAAACTCTTTTTCTAAAATCTCTTTTTTCTCTAAAATCCTAGCATTGAAAGTATCTCTTTGTATGTTTAAATTCTCAGCAAAAGCTTTTTTTTCTTCGTTTGGAATATCTTTAAGTCTGGCAAATCCAGCTGTTATTACACCTTTTTTTCCAAAAAGCTCAACTCTGATTTTTTCAATTTCGTCAAGATTTTTGGCATTTTCTATTTTTTCTATAATCTCTTGCAAATTAACTACCTTGTCTAAAATTTGGCTAATTGTACCCTAAAAATGATTAAAAATATCCTAAATTTAACAAATAATTGGATATAATTAGGCTTAAAATTTAAATTTGGAGATAATCATGAATTGTATTTTTGAAAAGATAGTTGCTGGCGAAATTCCTTCAAATAAAGTGCTTGAAAATGATAAATTTTTAGCTTTCCACGACATCAATCCAAAAGCACCTGTGCATATACTCATCATCCCAAAACAACACTATGCAAACTTCCAAGAGATGGATCCTGCTTTAATGGGAGAGATGACTAAATTTATCCAAGAAGTTGCGATCACTTTGGGTGTTGATAAAAGCGGATATAGACTTGTGACAAACTGCGGTGAAAACGGAGGACAAGAAGTTATGCATTTGCATTTTCATCTGCTTGGCGGAACTATGCTTAAATGGACAGATAACCACGCTGCAAACACAAAAGACAACTTCTAAATTTAAAAAGAGCCAAAAGGCTCTTTTGCTACATAAATACTGGGATTTTTGTATTTTGCAAGAAATACTTAGTTGTTCCACCAAGCGACATTTCTTTTAGTCCATTTTCACCTGAACTACTTGCTATAACCATATCAAAGTTTCCTTTAACAGCATTATTCAAAAGTGCCTCGCCTGGAGTGTTTGTAGGAACAACCTCTTCAAAAGTCGCATTCACGCCATGAAATGCCAAATACTCTAATAAATTTTCTTTAGCATTTGGTGCTACTGACAGATATTTGCTTGTTGATATTACATGAACTCTTTTTGCTTGTTTTAGCAAAAACATCGCTTGAGTAACAGCTCTAGAAACATTTATAGTGCCACTCCAAGCTATGAGTATATCATCAGTTTTAAACTCTTTAAGAGCTCTTGGTATTACGATAGAGCTTTTTCCGCTTTTCATAACAGCAGCTTCAAATGTAGCTGTTATATCGCCATTTGGCGGGCAAGCCACTACTAGCAAATCGCAAAATTTAGACTCAAATTCAACCACCTTGCTTCTTACGCCTTGTTTAGTTTCAAACTCAGCAGTGGCTTCGTTTGCGATATTTTTATCTGATATTTTGATATCTGCTTTTTTGCAAAGCGATTCAAATATATCTTGATTTTTTTGTCTCTCATCATCGAGCTCAGCTAACATTGTATCTTTAAATGCGTTAAATACAGCGCCGCCTTTCATGACCATTTGCATATCATAGACTAGTCCAAGATCCATTTGCGAAGCAATAAATTTAATATGAGCGTTTAGATATTTTGCTACTACTAATGCTCCGTAAATTCTCTCTTCAAAGTTCGCACCGCCGCCGATTGGGAAAAATAGTTTTTTTACTGAATCCATCACAACTCCTTTAATTTAAATCTAAAGATATCTTGCCACCTTTTAGCTCACTTACTTTTACTTTGACTTTGTCGCCTTCATTTAGTGGTGAGCTCATTTTTGAGATATGCAAAAGCCCGTCCACGCCATCTCTTAGAGATATAAATACACCAAATGTAGCGACTTTTTTAACCTCACCTTCAAACTCATCTCCGACATTAAACGGAGTTACATTTCTATTGTCTCTTTTACCTTTAAATCCACCACCTCTTGGCTCTTTTTGAGTGATTTGGATTATATAATCTTTTGCCGCTTCGACCTTGCCTTTTTGTCCGCCAGCTATCTTGACTTCGCCTTTTTCTCTATCAAGATCGATACTAACTTCAAATTTTTCTATAATCTCTTTTATAGTTTTTCCTGCTTGTCCTATTATATCAACTATTTTGCTAGGATCTACGCTAAATAGCTCTAGTTTAGGTAGTACTTCTTCATTTATGACAATCTCATCATTTGCTCTTTGCATGATTTTTAAGATATGCTCTCTACCCTCTTTTGCTTGATAAAGTGCTTCTTTTAGAACTTCTAAGCTGATGCCACCAAGCTTAATATCCATTTGAAGAGCTGTGATACCATCCATGCTTCCAGCTACTTTGAAATCCATATCTCCATCATGATCTTCAAGTCCCATAATGTCTGTTAAAACTGCGTGTTTGTCACCCTCAAAAATAAGTCCCATAGCAACGCCAGCTACTAGCTTAATAGTCTCAACTCCAGCTGCTCTAAGAGACAATGAACCGCCACAAACTGACGCCATAGAGCTTGAGCCGTTGCTTTCTAGGATTTCGCTTACTACTCTTAGTGAGTATGGGCTGTTTAAATCTACGCTTGGATAAAGAGCTCTTTTAGCCAAATTTCCATGTCCTAACTCACGTCTACCAGGAGCTTTTAGTGGGCTTGCTTCACCTACGCTAAAGCCTGGAAAATTGTAATTAAACATAAATTTATCAGCTGTAGCTCCTTTTTCAGTTAAAAGCTCATTCATTTGAGCGTCGCTGTCAGTGCCTAAAGTAGTAACCACAAGTGCTTGAGTTTGACCTCTTGTAAAGAGGCAGCTACCATGCGCGCTTGGAAGTATATTTGTCTCAATGGTGATTGGACGAACCTCTTTTAATCCTCTGCCATCTGCGCGTCTTGATTCTTCTATGATTTGGGTTCTTACTATTTTCTTTTTGTATTTGCCAAGTATATTTGAGATAGTGTTTTCATCCCAACCCTCTTGCACGGCTACTTCGCTAGCTGCAATTTGCTTAGCTATTTTGGTTAGCTCGCTTGCACGCTCACTTTTTGCCATTTGATTTATGGCAAGCTTAACATCTTCTTTGTAAAACTCATCTATGTATAAAGCGATATTTTCATTTTCGATTTCTGGCTTGAACTCTAAATTTGCATCTTCTTTTTTGTGGTGAGAGAATGCCTCTTCATAAGCCATGCTTCCTTTTAAGATAGCCTCTCCTGCAAATTTGATAGCATCTACCATCAAATCTTCGCTAAATTCATTCATATTTTGTCTAGCAACAAAGCCTTCATTTAGACTAGGATCTATCATAGGATCGATAGCGATAACTGGAACTATCTCGTTTTGCTCGTTTGGAAGACTTCTCATCTCTATCATTAAAAGCTCGTCATTCACGCCAGCCACATATAGGTCAAGAGCTGATTTTTTAAGCTCGCTATTGCTTGGATTTATGATAAATTTATTATCTATATAGCCAACTCTTACGCCACAAACTGCTCTATTTACTGGAATATCACTAAGATAAAGTGCAACGCTAGCCGCATTTAGGGCTGCGACTTGCAAATCAACTTCAGGGTCGCTGCTAAGTACCATAACCACGATTTGAGTCGGATATGCATAACCTTTTGGGAAAAGTGGTCTAAGGCTTCTATCTATTATACGGCTTGTAAGCGTCTCGAAATCGCCTGGCTTGGTCTCTCTTTTGATGTATCCACCAGGAATCCTGCCTGCTGCGTATTGTTTTTCTATATATTGCACTGTTAGAGGCAAAAAGTCCTCAGTGACTTGAGTGTCTTCTCTAGCAACTGTAGCTAGTATAACTGTATTTTTCACACGCAATAAAACTGCACCTGCAGCTTGTTTTGCAACTTTATTTATATCGTAAATTTCAACCTGATTATTGACTTCAATCGAGCATTGCATAAAAACTCCTTATTTTTGTAACGGTAAATAATATGGACTCTCTTCAAGTATAGACATAATGGTTTCTGGAGCCTGATCTATCTTGTTTTTATAATAAAAATCCACATCGACAAAATTTGCTATTTTTCTAACACAAAAAATGCTATCAACTAATGTATTTAGATATGAAACTAAGCTTAAAGGCATAAGTGGCGTCGCATAAACTATGGATTTTACTTCCAAATTTATGAGCGTTTTTATGCTTGTAAGTGCTGTAGTTCCAGTCTCGCACCCCTCATCTATGAGTAAGATGTTTTTACCTTTTAAATCCCAAAGCAACTTTCCTTTTCTATATTTATAAACATTTTTTAAGATTTTTTCTTCGTATTTTCTATGGGCTTCACCATATATAAAATCCAAAGTAATATTAAAAGCCTTTATAAGCTCCTCATTTACCACTATCTCTTCAGTTTCGCTAACCATTCCTACTTCACATTCTGGGTTGTTTGGAGCTGTGATTTGCTCGCTAAAAAGTAGTTCATAGCTAAGTCCTAAGCCAGTAGCAACCTTGTCAGCTAAAACAACTGATTCCAAAGATGAGCAAATGATGACATAATCACCATTTATAAGCTCATTTTTTGGCAAAATTTCTAATAATTTTTCTGCGGCATCTAGTTGGTTTTCAAATTTCAAATCATTTGGGCTTATCACTGATTTGCCCCATTGTTATCTTGCTCTATAGAAAAGTTATAGCCAACATTTCCGAGCGGATAAAAGCTAAAATACAAGAAAAATCCTTGACTTTTTTTAGACTGTAGTCCTGCACTTGTATTTTTTGGCTCAATATCTTCTTGGTAGATAAATGTGTAATTCCAGCATTTTCTTTGGTAATTTAGCCCTAAACGCCACATTTTGGTATATTCTCTTTCTACGTCATAATCAAATGCACCAAGGAGCTTATAATTTTTTGGCAATTTAAAGCTTAAAGATGATGTTAAGTAGCTTTCTTTATCGTATTTTCTTATATCTTTGACTTGCTCTTGATATGTATGATAGATATTTGAGCTTATTAAAGAGTTTGAGTAGCCAACGCCAGTTTGAATTTTAGCAAAACGATCATAGATATGAGAATACTCTACTTTGTTTGCAAAAGTAAAGTTGCCAAGGTATAAATTTAGTCTATTTTGTAAGTTATTAAACTCTTTATCATCAAAGTTATATCCTTGTTTGATGCTGTGTCTTAAAAACTTTCTACCCTCATCATCATAAAAATATTGAGTAAAATTTGCAGCGCCGTTTTCGGTGGTGTATTCATCGCTTAACTCAGCTAAAAAATTGTCTTCGAACAAACTATCGCTAATGTTTTGCAAATTTGCACCATTTGGCAACATATAGTATTTTAAAAGTTTTTTATCTATCATTCCACTAGAATATCCTGGTTTTATATAATCAAGCTTAATATTCATAGTGTGATAAAAATCTTCATAAGCTTTAGCAAGATCGGTTTCTAAAGCGATATTGTGGTAGTGGTTTATATAGTCATTTGTATCATCATCTAAAAGGTGATTCCCGCTTACGTATTTATTATCATTGTAATCAATATGAGTTGCGTATAGGTTTTCTGTGATAGATAAATTTGCAAAGTCATTTAGGACGTTGAAATTTACTCCAACTGGCACGTTAAACTCGTATTGCGACGCTGTAGCTCCTACTTGCCTTGTGTAATTATGATATTTTGAATCAAATGAATATGTCAAATTTGGCACAATAAAAGTGTCTAAAAAGCTGTGATATTGGATAGTTGGTAGCTCTTGGACGGTGTCTTTGTTTTTATACGGATCGCTTAGTTTTGCTGTATCGATATAATACTTTCCATATACGCCAAGATAATTTTCGCTAGAACTAAGAAAATAATTGAGTTTTGATTGGACTAAAGAGTCATAATCCTCTTCGCCTTTGCCTCTTAAATTTAGATAATCTATATCATTTAAACTTATATATCTAAGGTATAATCCTTCACTCAAATCATCACTTATAAGGTGCTTGACAAGCCTATCTCTGTCATATTCTATCTCAAATCCGTGATGTCTTTTGTTTTTTAGCTCTTCTTTTTCTTGATAGCTGGTTTTTTCTTCAAAAAATCCAGCTCTTATAAGTCCATTAGAGTAAGGCGAATCAGCAAATCTAAAAGTAGAATACCCTCCAAGCCCACGGTTTGTCCTAATCTGCGGGTCAAACTCCAAATCCCACCATTCATCAACAGCTACATAAACTGGCTGAATGTATATAAGCCCTTCATTGCCACTGTAGCCAATTTGTGGTTTTAAAAGCCCACTTCTTCTTGTTTTATCAGTAGAAAATCCAAAATACGGCAGATAAAACATAGGCACATCGCCCACGTAAAATACTGGATTATAAAGGTGTAAAAATTTGCTTTGTTTGTTTAGCTCGCCACTACTAAATTTAATATGCCAGTCAGGATCTTGGACGTTGCAGCTTGATACTATTGAGTTTTTTACATCGTATTTTTCATCGCTGCTACAACTCTCATCGCTTTGTATCCATAGCTCTTTGCTTTTATCCATAGCAAAGCTGCTATCTAGCTCCACTTCATTTGTTTTTAAATTTATCTTTGCGTAGTTTGAGCGAGAAGTTTCGCTCTGACCTTTTAGCATATTTACATTTCCAAATAGCTCAACTATTTCGTTTGCTTGGTCATATTTTGCTTTATTTGCGGTGGCTAAGTATGTTTGAGAATATAACAAAACATTGCCATTTGCATCTATAATTTCGCCATTTTTTTCTACTTGATCAGCCAGAAACTCTACATTTTCGACATTTCCACCAAACGCAACGCTGGCTAAAAATACAAGTGAAAGAGATTTTTTAATAAGCATTGCAAACCACTGTTCTTGCTAATTTATCATGCCATGTTTGTCTGCACGGATTACCTAAAGCCCATACGTATCCAAGATAAAAACACCACTCGCTAAAAATCCTAATAGTGGCTCTTAAAAAGCTAGCACTAAGGGTTGGTTTGCTAAGCATAACTGTATCTATGCAAATTATCTTAAACATCATTTTTCCAAGTGTCGCACCATAATACCATGTAAAAAATGTATGATAAACCACTCTCAAAAGCGTGATTTGAAAAAATAAATTTGACACCATTAATACAAGCTTTTCGACATCGCCAGAAACCGACATCAAACTATCCCAATAAACTATAAGAAACAAAACGCTTACTATGATTTCATCAACACTATAAGCCAAAATACGCTTGTTTATAGAAGCTACAGTTATATTTTCTCTATATAACTTATCTAGCAAATTTTCGCTCATTTAAGCGCCTGATAAGCTATGTCTTTGCGGTAGTGACTGCCCTCAAATTTAATATTTTCTATAAGCTCATAAGCCTTAATTTGAGCCTCTTTTATGCTTTTGCCTTTTCCTACTGCTACTAAAACTCTGCCGCCATCAGCGTAAATTTCGCCATTTTCACTGCTTACCCCTGCGTAATCTATATATGAGCCAACAGGCACATTTTCTACTGTTATTTTTGCTTTTGGAGTTGAGCTATATGGGTAATTTTTGCTTGACATTACCACGCCGACTGCAAACTCATCTCTAAGCTTAATTTGGTTTAGCTTTCCAGTAGCAGCGTCAAGTAAAATTTGGCTCAAATTTCCGTCTATTAAAGGCATCAAAACCTCACACTCAGGATCACCAAAACGCACATTAAACTCAAGCACGTAAGGAGTATCATTTACTACCATTAAGCCAACAAAAAGTACTCCACAAAATGGTGCATTTTCGTTTTTCATACCTATTAAAGTCGGTTTTACAACTTCTTCTTCAACTCTTGCTATAAGCTCTTTACTAGCTAGTGGGCTTGGCGCGTAAGCTCCCATTCCACCAGTGTTTGGTCCTTTATCATTATCAAGTAGTCTTTTGTGATCTTGAGCTACTGGCAAGCTTACGAAGCTATCTCCATCGCAAATCGCAAAAAAGCTTAACTCAAATCCGTCTAAAAACTCTTCTACAACCACTCTTTTTCCAGCTTCGCCAAAGCTATCTCCACTTAGCATATCACGCACAGCCTCTTTGGCTTCTTCATGGTTTGTAGCGATTATCACGCCTTTTCCAGCACATAAGCCATCGGCTTTTACGACTACTGTTTGACCTAAAGTTTCAATAAATTTATCTGCTTCATCTTGGCTATTTGTGTTTATAAATCTTGCTGTTCTAATGCTATTTTTAGCCAAAAATTCTTTCATATAAGCCTTACTGCTTTCAAGTCTAGCTGCAGCTTTGCTTGGACCAAAAATATTAAGTCCAAGTTCTTTAAAAATATCAACAACTCCAGCACTTAAGGCATTTTCTGGACCTACTATAGTTAGGCTTATGTTGCTATCTTTAGCAAATTTAGCAAGTTCATTAAAGTCTTTTGTGATTATATTTTTTCCGATTTTTTGGGTTGCCCCGTTTCCTGGGCTAAAGTAGATATTTGTTACGTTTTTGTCTTCTTTAAGTCTAAGTCCTATGGCGTACTCTCTGCCGCCACTTCCGATAATCAAAATATTCATATTTATCCTAAAAATTTGATGAAACACCCAAATGGCCGTTGCGTAGTAGAATCGGCCCATAAAAAAGCCAATCTTGCACCTAGACATAGACTTTAGGTCGCAATTTCTCGCTTCAGTGAGTTACAAACGAAACCACGTCACACAGTCCACGCACATCAGCGCCTATACTATAATGTTGGACCCTCAAAAAAACGCTATCGCACCACTCAGGCTTTTGAGATTATATACAAATTTTGCTTAAAAAACAAAGAATATTAAAGGTTTTTTGCCAAATTCAAGCACTCATCTAAACTTTGAGTTTTACTGATGATACTAGTAGTAAAATTATTTAGCGATTTTGCTGTTGTATTGCCGATAGCAACGGCTTTGTAGCTACTATCCCAGCCAAAATTACGCACAAATGCTTCTACGTTTTTTGGACTTGTAAATACTATAATTGAGCTTTTTGGCGGTTTTAAATGTGGCTCAAGGCTTAAAATTACATTTTCATAGCCAACGATTGTAGTTAAATTTACGCCATTTTGACTAAAAAACTCGCTCAAATTTGAAACAGTTTCTTTAGCCCTTATGTAAAGTACTTTTTTGCCAATCAAATTTGGTAAAATTTCATCTCCAAACTCACGCCCATGTGAATTTTTAGCTTGAATTACATTGCTAAATCCAAAATCTTTAGCAGCTAAAGTTGTCGCCTCACCTATACTAAAAACTCTCAAATTCACAGGCACAATCTCGCTAAATTTAAGAGCATTTATGGCATTTTTGCTTGTTAGTATAAGCACGTCAAACTCGCTCAAATCAATATTAAATTTATTAAATTTGATCTGGCAAACTTGCAAATTTACTACATTTTCATCGTTTGATAATGTGTTTGAAACTAGATAAATCATTTTGTATATTCCAAGATTATAGACCATTTTTGTTTTAGTTTTTCTAAATCAAATTTGATATTTAAAGGGCTGGTTGATGGCAGTTTAATAGGCTCAAAATCATAAAATTTTTTGCATATTTCATAGGATTTATTACCATTTGCAAATACCATTTTTATGTTTGCATTATCAAAAATTTGACTTAAATCTGCTGGCACAACCTCGCAAATACTGCTATCTGACGAGCCTTTTATCTCACATTTGTAAGCAGCGTCATAGACGGCTATATTATGATCTATTAAAAATTTGATTTTTTCTTCTTTTGTGATTAAATTTTGGCAGTTGTAAATAGCTGATAAAACGTCCCAAAATCTATTTTTTTTATGTCCGTAATAAAATCCATCGGCTCTTGAGCTTACAGAAGGAAAAGAGCCGAGGATTAAGACCTTTGAGCCACTATCAAAAATCGGCTCAAAAGGGTGTGTTTGCATTATTCCCACTCGATAGTTGCAGGTGGTTTTGAGCTGATGTCATAGACTACGCGGTTTATCCCATCAACTTCATTTATAATGCGGCGACTGCAGTTTTCTAGCAGGTCATAAGGAAGTCTTGAAAAGCTCGCCGTCATACCGTCGCTTGCATCTACTACACGGATACAAACTGCGTTTTCATAAGTGCGGTTATCACCCATTACGCCCACGCTATTTACATTTAAAAGCACGCAAAATGCTTGCCAAGTTTTGTCATACCAGCCACTACTTTTTAGCTCATCTCTTAGTATTACATCAGCTTTGCGAAGTAGCTCAAGACTTGGTTTATTTACCTCGCCCATGATGCGTATAGCAAGACCTGGTCCAGGGAATGGATGACGGAAAACTACATCACGGCTAAGTCCAAGCTCAAGTCCAAGTTTTCTTACCTCATCTTTAAAAATCTCACGCAAAGGCTCGATAAGCTCAAATTTCATCCACTCAGGAAGACCACCTACATTGTGATGACTTTTGATAGTTTTTGACGCTCCTGCGACGCTACTTTCTATTATGTCAGTATAAAGCGTGCCTTGAGCTAAATATTTTACATTTTCGTGTTTTTTAGCTTCAGCGTCAAAGACTTCTATAAATGTCTCGCCAATGATTTTGCGTTTTTTCTCTGGATCGCTGACGCCTGCAAGTCTGCCTAAAAACAGCTCACTTGCGTCTATGCTTATTAAATTTATACCAAGTTTGAGCCTAAATATCTCTTCTACTTGTTTGGCTTCGTTTGTTCTAAGAAGTCCATTATCCACAAAAACCACGATTAGATTTTCTGGGACTGCGTGAGCTAAAAGAGCAGCTACTACTGAGCTATCCACGCCGCCACTTACTGCACAAAGCACCTTATCGTTGCCTACTTTTTCTTTGATAGCAGCGATCTCTTTTTTAGCAAAGCTTCCCATATTCCAAGTACTTTCACATCCGCAAATTTTGGCAAAGTTTTTAAGCATCGCGTCGCCAAACTCACTATGAGCTACTTCTGGGTGAAATTGCAAAGCGTACATTTTTTTAGCTTCATTGCCAAAAACGCAAAATTCGCTATTTTCTGAGTTTGCTAACACTTCAAAGCCGCTAGGAAGCTCATTTACTTTATCAGAGTGACTCATCCAAACTACGCTTTGAGCTGGAATTCCTTTTAAAAGATCACACTCTTTTACTATATTTAAATTTGCTTTGCCATATTCTTTGTGTCCAGCAGGAGCTACGACAGCACCGTTTTTGTGAGCTAGGAGCTGCATACCATAGCAAATTCCCAAAATCGGCAAACCAAGATTAAAAATCTCATCATCGCAAAAATAAGCATCTTTTGCATAAACGCTTGCTGGTCCACCGCTTAAAACGATACCTTTTGGATTTTTGGCTTTTATTGCTTCAACACTAGCATTAAAAGGCATAAGCTCAGCATAAACGCCCTGCTCTCTTAATCTTCTAGCGATAAGCTGAGTGTACTGAGAACCAAAGTCCAGCACCAAAATATCTGCATTTTTCATTATTTACCAACCTAAATTTGTTATTAAAATCATAGCATTCTACCCAAAATGACTTAAAACTTTGGTTATTTTGCTATTAAAGTGCTATTATTTTCATCACTTACGTATTTTGGGTCTGCTTTGTAGCCACAACCAACAAGAAAAATTAATAAAAAAGATGTTAAAATCGCCAAATGAAAAGTTCTGAAATTATTAACCATATCTTAGAAAATCCTTTGTATAAAAATTTAAAATCAAGCAAAGAATGCAAGGATTTTTTAAATTTACTTGGCAAAAACAGGGTAAATTTAATCAAATTTGCATACATAAAAGAAGCTACGCTTTTTATCGCAGTTTCTCATCCACTCGCCTTGCAAGAACTAAAAAACGATAATATCATAAGCCAAATAAAAACTCTTTTAAAGAGCTATATAAATTTTAACCCCAAAACCAGCCTAAAACCTTGCAATGATGTTAAGTTTTTCGTAACCAAAATAGTTAAATTTAAAAAAGCAAGCCCAACACCAAGTAAAATTATGATAGAAAAATCAAATGGAGAGTTTGTAAATTTAGCCCAAAATAGCGAGATTTACACCTTGTTTGAAAACCTTAGAATAGCTATAAAAAAGGCGAAAAATGCTAGCTGATGAGTTAAAAAGTCTGCCAAACTCGCCTGGAGTTTATCAGTATTTTGACGCAAACTCAAAGCTACTTTATGTAGGCAAGGCAAAAGTCCTAAAAAACCGCGTCAAAAGCTACTTTAGCTTCACTCCTACTCTCGCCCCAAGCCCTCGCCTAAGCCCACGCATAGCCAAAATGATAAGCGAAGCTGTGCATATAGAATGGATAGAAGCCCCAAGCGAAAGCGACGCACTCATACTTGAAAACTCATTTATCAAGCAGCTCAAACCAAAATACAATATTTTGCTTAGAGATGATAAAACCTATCCATATATTTATATCGATTTAAGCCTTGATTTTCCACGTTTTGAGATCACAAGAAAGGTAATAAAAGGCAAAAATATCAAATATTTTGGACCATTTTTCAAAGGCGCAAAAGAGATACTTGAAGCACTTTATCTTGAGTTTAAACTAGTCCAAAAAAAATCTTGCCTAAAAGACAAAAAAGCTTGTCTTTTTCATCAAATCGGACGCTGCGAGGCTCCTTGTATTGGTAAAATTTCAAAAGAAAACTACTCAAAAATAGTAAATGAAGCCATAAAAAAGCTAAAAAATCCAGAACAATTGATAGAAAATCTATCAAATTTGATGACAAATTATGCCATAAATGAAAACTACGAAGAGGCCGCCAAACTGCGAGATAGCATAAACACAATAAAAGATATAAGCATCAAAGTCGAAGTCGATATCGCTAGGCTTGAGGATTTTGAAGCCATAGCCATAAGCTGTGAGCGTGGATTTGTCTGCTCTGTGCGTCTGTCTATCAGAGATGGCAAAGTCGCCTTTGCTAATCACACTTTAAGTAAGGCAAATGATATATCAAATTTAGACTCTTCAAGCTTGTATAAGCAGATTTTGCTTGAAGCTTTTCCACCCGATGAGCCAGTGGCGACTGGCAAAATTTACACCAGAGATGAGTTTGAAGATATGGAGCTTGTGAGTGAGATTTTAAGCAAAAGACACGGCAAAAAATTTAATATCTCCTCCCCAAAAAGCGGAGATAAAAAATCAATTTGTAATGTCGCATTCACAAACGCCAGCTCTTTCATAGACAAACACCTAAAAACGCATAATTACGAGTTTTTGAACGAGATAAAAGACTACTTCAAGCTTACAAACTTACCTATCAAAATCGAGTGCTTTGACAACTCTCATCTCTTTGGCAGTGCTCCAGTAGCTGGAATGATCGCTTGGGAGCTTGATAAATTTAAAAAAGAGCATTACCGCCATATTCATCTAAAAACCACTAATGATTATGATCAGATGAATGAAATGCTAACTCATAGAGCTTTGGGCTTTGAGAAGCTTAGCCCACCAGATCTTTGGGTGATTGATGGTGGTGAAGCGCTTTTAAACTTGGCTAAAAATATCATCGCAAGCAGTGGAGCAAACGTCGATATAATAGCTATTTCAAAAGAAAAAGTAGATGCTAAGGCTCACAGAGCAAAAGGCAGTGCAAATGACAAAATTTACACTGAATTTGGCAAGCTAAGCTTAAGCCCAAATGATAAAAAGCTCCAGTTTTTTCAACGCTTAAGAGATGAAGCTCACAGATTTGCTATCACCTTTCATCAAAACACTAGAAAAAAACAAGATATGGCTAGCTCAAAACTAGCAAATTTAGGCGTAAGCCAAGGCAGTATTAAAAAGCTACTAAATTTGTTTGAAAACTTTGAGAATATCCACAATGCAAGCTTTGAAGAGATAGCAAAGGCAACGAACAAGAGCGTTGCGACAAAAATTTTTAACTCTAAAAGCTCTTATTAAAATATACTTTGATAAAATAATGCAATTTTATAAATAGGTTTTTATATGATATTATATGACCAGAATTACAAAATACTGGCTATTAGCAGAGATTCTTTAGAGCTTTTGGGCTACAGTGATTCAGATCTTTTTTTTCAAAAACATAGTGATATTTCTGATATGTTTTTGTACCAAATATCTTTATATGATGAGCAAAAACACTTTATAGATTATATAATCAAACATCCAGAATACAACCTACAAAGCATCAAGCTAAAGCTAGATGATGGAAATATTATAAGCATTCACATTGATATAGATATTATGTTTTTCAAAAATAGCAACTTTTGCTACCAAGTAAAACTAAACAAAAATGTAGGCGATCACACCTACAAAACTCCAGCCAAGCCAGAGCTTAGGATACCAAAACTCTTTGAAGATGCTATGGCTAAAAAACCAGCCCAAACCACAAACGCAGCAGATGGCATTCGGCTTACAAAAGAGTGGCTTTTTGGTATTCCAAATTTCATCGGAATGAAGAGAAATGCATTTTTGGTGCGTGTTGCGGAGTTTATCAAAATCTGCAAAGACAAGTATGAAGAGCTGAGCGAAGCCACACTTCTTGATGATAAAAATCATATAAAAGAGATTTCTGCAGATATTCGTGATAGAGCGTGCGAGCTTAAATTTGACCCATTTTTAGGAATACTTATAAAGCTACAAACACTCTCAGACCCAAAAGAAGTAGCGGCATTTTTAAATTTATATATGGATTTCATACACCAAATAGAAAATATACTAAAAAAAGAGCTTAAATGAAAAATATATTAAGCACATTAAATATCATAAGGCTCACAGCGAGCTTCCCACTTATTATTTTGCTTGCCATAGTGACCTTTTATATTCTTGAAACTTATAAAGATTACCGAAATGTAGTTGCTCTAAATAACGATTTCCAAAAGACAAAAACCATGCTTCCTTTGATAAAGGAGATAAATTTAGAAAGAGGACTTAGTGTCGTATATCTTGGCTTAAAAGGAAATCTTGATAAAGATATTTTAGACGCTCAAAGACAAAAAACCGATAAAGCTATTCAAGATGCGAAAAATTTATACTCAATAGGTAACAAAAAAGATGTTTTAGAAAATTTGCTAAATGGACTAGATATAGTGCGTGATAAAATAGACACACTTAGTATAAATTTTGACGAGATGTTTTTTGAGTATTTTGATACAGTAAATTATAATTTGGCAAACAGAATAAACAGCTTCACAAGCTATAACCTAAATCCAAAAATAACAGCTTTGCTAAATTTGCTCGACCTATCTTTAACCAACAAAATCATAATCAACGAAAGAAGAGATTATGTAGCAGATATTCTCATGCAAAACAGACCATTTAGCGATGAGGAGTTTAGAGCATATGTCGGTATTTTAAATTTAAATCAGTTCAACGCCCAATTATTCCCAAATTCAGACATAAAAAAGAAAATTACAAATATACTAGATCATCCAGAACACATAAATGTCAGTTTAAATTTAGAAAACTTTATATCAACTATCTTAAAAGAAGCATCTGATGGAAACTACTCTATCAGTATCGCCCAATGGTTTAAGCAGTTCAACTCATATTTAAATATCGCAGACAAAATAGTCATGCTTATAGAAGCAGAAATACAAACCTCAATCAATGCTTTCAAAAAAGAGCTTATGATAAATGGCACAGTAGCAATACTTGTATGGATGGTATCTTTTATATTTTTATTGCTAACTTATTTTGCTAGAAACAAAATCAAACGAAACGTAACCCAACTAGATAGAATTATAAAAAATCTATCAAATTTACCACTAAATCACAAGATAGATTTATCAGGTGCAGGTGCGACGCAAAAAGCCTATGAGATGATAGAAGAAGCTATATCTATAATGAATGACAAACAAATAGCAGCCGAAGATGCAAACAAAGCAAAATCAATATTTTTGGCCAATATGTCTCATGAGATAAGAACGCCACTAAATGGCATAATCGGCTTTACTGAACTGCTTGAAAATAGCAATATATCAGCCAGCGATAAAGAGCTAGTCCATATAATCTACCAAAGCAGTGAAAATCTACTAAAAATCATCAATAACATACTTGATATTTCCAAAATAGAAAGTAATAAAATGAAGCTTGATGAGGTCATCTTCTCTCCGATGAAAGAGTTTGAAAGCCTCGCAGATATTCACGCGGTAAAAGCTTATGAAAAAAATATCAAGATAAATTTATTCATCGATCCGAAGCTAAATACTGGGCTCCAAGGCGATGTAGTAAAAATCAAAGAGATCTTGATGAATCTCATAGGAAATGCTATCAAATTTACGCCAAACGGCGGTCAAATCACAATCAAAATCGAAAAAACGCCAGAAAACTTCCCAACACGAATGGGTATAAACTTTAGCGTGAAAGATACAGGAATTGGCATAGAAGAAGGCAAAATCAAGCATATATTTGATAGTTTTACACAAGCAGACAATACCATAACAAGACTTTATGGAGGAACTGGACTTGGGCTTAGCATATCTAGCCAATACGCTAAAATGATGAACTCAAAAATAAACGTAACAAGCAAACTTGGCAAAGGAAGTGAATTTAGCTTTGTTATAAATTTTGCAGAAACAAAAACACTAGATTACAACTACTTTAATGAGTTCAAAGATAAAAAACTAGCAGTCTTAACACTCAAAAGAACAGACATAGAAAATTCATTCATCTCAAGATATTTAGAACATCTTGGTGTGAATGTCAAATTCATAACCAGCCAAAACGACATCAAAGAAGATGATGAGTTTGAAGCTATCATAACAAATCTTCAAAACTATAGCCTACTAGGCGAAAATAACAAGATTTCAACTATCGTATTTTCTACACCAAAAGAGTATCAAACAAATACGCTAGATATGAAAAATATAGTCTGGGTAATAGAGCCACTCACTCTATCAAAACTCGCAAATGCGATCAAAAAAGCAACAGATAGCAAAAGCTCAAATGATATAAATTTGAACTTAAAAACTAAATTTGATGCAAATATATTAGTAGCAGAAGACTCTATAGCAGATCAATCAAATATCAAAAATATTTTAAAAGAGTTCTGCAACCAAGTAACGATAGTCAGCAACGGTCAAATAGCCGTAGAAGAGCGTAAAAATAGAGATTATGATATTATTTTTATGGATACTGTTATGCCTGTACTAAATGGCGTTTTATCAGCTGGAATGATAGCTGATTATGAAAGACAAAACGACCTTCCTCATGTCCCTATCGTAGCGATGACGACTTATGCGCCAAGTATCACTATTGATAGTTTTTCGCAAAAAGGCTTTGACGCTCACATAACAAAACCTATAAATAAAGACAACGTACTCATGGCGTTAGATAAATTTTTATCAAATAAAATCATACCGCACAAACAATTACAAAGCAAATCAAACGCGAAAACAAAAGCAGACGGTGAAACTTACAATAATCACAATATGAGAGATGCCCTACTCTTCAAAAAAAGCACAATAGAAAATAAAATTTTTAGTAGCGTGCTAAAGGGATTTTGCCAAAGTGTGGATGTGGTATCTAGCTTCGATGATTTCAAAACAAAGTTAGAAGAGTATCCATATAAGCTAGTATTTATAGACTATAAAATACCAAATTTCCAATCAAACATAATAGCAAACTGGATTCAAACAGCCAAAGAAGCCCACAATGCAGATATTAAATCAATCCTATTTGTCGATCCAGCTATGGAAATAAATGAAAATTTAGATGATAAATTTGATGAGATACTCAAAAGCTCTATCAGCAAAACTCAGCTTGAAACCATGATAAAACCTTATATAAAAAATGAGATAATATGAAAAAAATAAATGTTCTAGCAATAGATGATGATGAAATAAGCCTAAAACTAATCAAATTAATCTTGGAAAAAAATTCTTTTGTAGATACTATCATAACAGCCACAAATGGGCTAGAAGCACTTGAAATTCTAGAAAAAAGATTTGACATAGACCTTATACTTTTAGATCTCATAATGCCAGTGATGAATGGCTATGAATTCCTAGCAAATATACAAACTAGAGATTATTTATCTATGATTCCTATCATCGTAGTAAGCACAGATGAAACAGCCAAACAAAAGGTCTTTGAGTATGGGGCTTATGACTTCATACTAAAGCCAATAAGAGAAAAAGAGCTAAGCTCAGCCGTGCAAGAGACATTAAGCCTACTCGCCTAAGCTCCAAGTAAGCTTAGTCCCAAAGCCAAGAGCGTTGTCTGTGTATTTTATCCATTCTAGTTTAATCTCATAAAGCTTTGGATTTAGCGCCAAGGCGTATGGAAATCTTTTGAAATATACATTTTTATTTGTCGCTTCGCGTGCCGCTCCTGTAGCTTGAACTCCTTTTATGATACCAACTATTTTTGTATCAAGAGCTATATTTATAGCGACTTTTGGCTGTTTTTTTATAGCTTTTATATGTTTTGAGCTATCATCACTGGCAAAAACTAGCGAATTATTAATCTCATCATAAGCATAAAAGCAGCTACAAAGATAAGGCTGCTCATCACAGACAACGCCCAAACTAAATATATGCATTTTTGTTATAAACTCAACTATTCTTTCATCCATCGCCCTACTCTTTTGATACTTTTTATAGTGTGATTTTATCATAAATGGCTTAATCATTTTGTGAATTTACCGATCTTGGCTTCAAGGAGTTAAAATGATATCTTCAAATTCTTATTTAAACGCATCGCTAAATAACTTGGATTTTAGCTTTAAAACAAGCTCTGGCGATGAGATAAATCTATCTATGTATGACAACAAAAGCCTAAGCTACAAAAATACAACTACGAAAAACCAAAGTACCACAGAACTTACTTTAAGTCATCAATACGGATATAGTTTTGAGTTTAAATCAAACGGCATAACTGCACAAGATATGAAAGAGATCAAAAAAGCCATAGAAGATCTAACTCCAAAAATCAATGATTTTATGAAAAACGTCCAAAAAAACGAGCCATTTTCAGATCAAACTATCACAAATTTAGCAAATTCAATCAAAAAAGAGCTTCCAGATTACCAAAATCAAAATGAAAAAAATCTAGTCTCAAGCAACTTACTTGATCTTTTTGACAATCTTTTAGAAAAAAATAAAGCAGATATGAAACTCTTGCAAAATTCCAAAAAACTATTTGATGAGATCCAAAAACAGCTAGATAGTTTTAGCCTATACGCATAGTTTTGACTAATCTCATTTACTATTTTTACTATTTTTTGATATAATAAATCAAAAATTTAAGGAATTTTTATGCAATATGTAAGATTAGTAGAAGAGATGTTAAAGCTCCAACAAAAACTCAACGACGACACAAATGGCAAAGGCTGGGAGAGCGGTCTAACAGCTCAAAACAAACTCATAAGCTGGAAAAGATGCATATATATGGAGTGCGCTGAGCTGATAGATAGTTTTGCTTGGAAGCACTGGAAAGCAATCTCAAAACCAACAAACAAAGAAAATGTCATCATAGAAATAGTAGATATTTGGCATTTTATCATGAGTCTTGGACTTGAAAATTACACTTCAAAAAAGATAGGTGACATACATCAACTCGCCACAGATATAGCTAGTTGTAGCGGATTTAGCGAGTTTTGCAAAGATGCTTATCACATCAACCAATACAACATTTACGAGATCATAAACGACGTCGAAGCTATCATAAATCGCTGCAGTGGATTTGATATAAACTTCTTTGATTTAGTCAAAGATTACTTTAGATTGGCTTTGAAATGCGGAGTAAATTTGGGCGTATTATTTGAAATGTATATGGGAAAAAACGTCTTAAATAAATTTCGCCAAGACAACGGATATAAAGAAGGAAGTTACAAAAAGCTTTGGAATGGCGTCGAAGACAATGTCGTAATGGGCGAAATTCTAGCTTCAGGTATAAACTCACCAGAGCAAATTTACAGCGCACTTGAGCTAAAATACAAAAACGTCAAATGATAAATTTACTACGTTTAAGTATTAATGATTTTTTTACCAAAAAATTTATCCTACTCTCATTGTTGCCGTTTTTTATATCGATTTTGCTTTTTAGCACGCTTATGATATTTGGTGGCAATGAGCTATTTGAGATACTTAAGGCTGGTGCTATCAGTGGCGATTACTCATTTATTGATGAGAGTGAGCATGGGTTTTTGGTAGCTATTTTGTCTTTTCAAGCAGTTAAATTTTTAATAGTTGGTATGTTTTATATTTTGAGTGGATTTTTTGCTGTCATGCTAAGCATTATATTTGCAGCCATTATAGCTGGATTTTTGACCCCTACAGTGACTAAATTTGTCAATCAAAAATATTATAAATTCACGCTCAAAGATGACATCTCCACGCTCAAAATTATCAAAATTTCGCTTGTGATATTCGCCAAATTTTTACTTATTTTGCTTATTTGTTTGCCATTTTTGTTTGTTCCAGTGATAAATTTATTCGTCATAAATATCCCGTTTTTTTATCTATTTTATAAATTTATGCTAATCGATATCGCCTCAAATACGCTAAATTCATTTGAGTTTGATATCATGCTAAGAAGCGATGCTGGCTGGGATTTTAAATTTGCTTGCTTAGTCTTTTATATTTTAGCCTTAATTCCACTTGTTGGTATATTTTTCCAGCTATTTTTTGTTATGTTTTTAAGTCATTTGTTGTTTAAAAAAAGTCAAATTTATAGGTTCTAATCTTGAATAAAATCTTAATTTCTCTACTCGTTCTAGTACTGTGCGTACTAATGTTTATCAGCAAAAGTTTTTTAGTGATAATATGCGGCGTTTGCATATTTTTGTACGCTATGGTGGTTTTAGAAAGCAGCTTTTCTATGTTTACTGCTATAGAAAATTTTCTAAAAAAAGCCACCAAAAATAGGATTTCTGGATTTGGTTTTGGGTTTATCACAGTCGTTATTATGCAATCAAGCGGTCTTATTAGTGTTCTTACTATATCATTTTTAAGCGCTGGACTTATAAGCCTTACTTCTGGACTTTCTATCATTTATGGGGCAAATTTAGGCACAGTTGTTGGGGCTTGGCTCGTTGCTGGGCTAGGGCTAAAAGTCGATATCGCACTTTATGCAATGCCGCTTATTGTAATTGGTGTTTTGTTTATATTCAATAAATCCGAAAAACTAAAAGGCTGCGGATACTTTTTGCTTAGCATTGGGCTTTTGTTTTTAGGTATTGCTTACATGAAATCGGGATTTGATAATATCAAAGAGACGATAGATCTCTCAAAATATGCAATGACAGGAGTCGGCGGGCTTCTTATTTATACATTGATAGGTCTTGGCGTGACAGTCATTTTACAAAGCTCCACAGCGACCATAACTATAGCCATAACAGCTCTTGGAGTAAGCCAAATCAGCTACGAAAATGCAGTTGCCATAGCCATTGGCTCAAATGTAGGAAGTACGATTATGGCGATCATCGGCTCGATAAACGCAAACCCTGAGGGCAAAAAACTAATGGTAGCCCACGTGATATTTAACGTCACAAGCGCTATTGTCACGCTTATTTTCATCAACTTTTTTATATTTATCACCGATGAAACTGCTAAACTAATAGGTATCAGAAGCGATGATTATACGATGAAACTTGCGATTTTCCATACGTTTTTCAACTTAACTGGCGTTTTGATATTTTATCCATTAACAGATCTGATGGAGAAATTCTTAAATAAATATATCAAATTTGAGTACAAAAGAAGCAAAATAGATAGAGCCTATTATCTAAATGAAAACTCCATGCAGTTTAGCGATAGTGCGCTTGAGGTTTTGACAAAAGAGATGCAGCACCTCTACGCAAACGCAAGCTCGATAATAGCAAAATCAATAAGCATAAGCAAATCTGATATAATTTCAAATTTAAGCGCAGAAGAGATCATCGCTATGCGTCAAAATCCTATAAAAATCGACTTTGACGAGCTATACAATAACAGATTTAAAGAAATTTACAGCCAAATAATCGACTTTGCCATAGCAGCCAGCTCAAAGGCAAAAAAAGAAGATTTGAGTAAATTTATGGATATAAGACGCGTAACTTTGATGCTTGCTGAAGCATTAAAAGATATGAAAAACTCTCAGCCAAATATCTATAAATTTATGACTTCAAGCAATATCGATGCTAAAAATGAGTATGACAAACTAAGAGTAAAAATGCTAAAAAGCCTAAGGATTATGGATAAAATAGCAAATATAAACGATGAAAGTAGCCTAAAAACAGAGTTAAAAGAGCTTAAACAGATATATTATGACTATGAAAAAGACGAAATCAGCCTTGATACGCTTCTAGGTGGCAAAAAAATCACAAACAAAATGGCGACTTCTCTTATGAACGACACTGCTTTGATACAAAATATAACAAAAAATATGCTAAGGATTATTGAGGTTATATTTATTCATAATAACAGCAAAGAGGATTTTGAGTTTGTTAAACAAAGCATAGGAGAAAGTTGAGCGAAATCAATTTTTTTGCTTTAAAAACTTGGTAAAATAACTAAATTTTAAGGAGAAACAATGAAAAAAGACGGTCAAATTTACTGTAACATCTGCCTAGCAAACGACAAAGAAGAGCCAAACATAGTATTTATCCAAGCTATTCATAAGGGTCAAAATATAGATATTTGCACATCTTGTATGCCTACAGTGATACACGGCTCAGGCTCATCTATCAAAAGCAACGAAGAAGTTCAAAACGAAATCAAATAATCCAACATTTAGCCAAATTTACTTATAATTTGGCTAAATACTATCACAAATCCACTCATAATTTTATTTTTAATTTTAATAAATTTTACTATATTACTTATTTTTGCATATTCTTGTTACTTTTAGTAACTATTAATAATTATTTTTACTTAAAGTTACATTTATAAATAAGAAAAATGATACAAATTTATAACTACTTGCTATAATCAATCCAAATTTGTAATATAAGGAGAAAAAATGCGAGCAGAAATAGCAAATTTTAATATCTTAGTTAAGATTCGCAGCCATTTTGCATGGTTTTTGGTAGCAGTTGTAGTGATCTTGTACTACTCAATGATGTTACTCATTGGTTTAGCACCGGAGTTTTTGGGGCTTAAAATCGGAGAGTTTCCTATCAGTCTTGGGATACTTATTGGCGTGTTTATTATAGCCACTTGTGTCAGCGTGACATGGCTTTATACATACGTGGCAAATACATTTTTAGACCATGAGTTTGGCGAAGCGACAAAAAGACTTTACAAAGCAGATCTAATAGATGAAGATGGTAAACTAAAAGGAGATAATCCATGAAAAACTTACTTACATTAATGCTTTTATCAGCTTTTGCATTTGGTGCCGAGCCAATTATTGGGGTTAAGAGCGAACTAAATTTAACTGCTATAATTTTATTTTTGATATTTGTCGCAGCCACTCTTGGCATAACATATTTTTCAGCCAAAAAAGCAAAAGTTGGCAGTAGCTTTTATACCGCAGGAGGCGGCATTTCTGGACTAAATAATGGTATGGCAATGGCTGGGGATTTTATGAGTGCGGCATCATTTCTTGGTATTTCAGCACTTGTTTTTACAAATGGATTTGATGGGCTTGTTTATGCGATAGGATTTTTGGCTGGTTGGCCTATTATGCTATTTTTAATCGCAGAAAAATTTAGAAATCTTGGCAAATTTACCTTTACAGATGTGGCTGCTTTTAGACTAAAACAACGCCCCATAAGAGCAGTTTTAGCCATATCTGGGCTTGTGACTTTGTGTTTTTATCTAATAGCTCAAATGGTCGGAGCTGGCGAGCTTATCAAGATGCTTTTTGGGCTTGAGTATAATATAGCTGTGGTTATTGTGGGGCTTTTGATGGTTATATATGTAGCATTTGGTGGTATGCATGCGACTACTTGGGTGCAAATTATAAAAGCTGGATTGCTTTTATTTGGAGTAAGTATTTTGGCATTTTTGGTTCTAAAAGCTAGCAACTTTGACATAGCTAAATATTTTAATAGCGCCATTGAAATCCACCCAAAAGGAGCTGATATCTTGAGTCCTGGCGGATTTATCACTGACTGGGTAAGTGCTGTATCTCTTGGAATGGCACTGATGTTTGGCACTGCTGGACTTCCACATATTTTGATGAGATTTTTTACAGTAAACTCAGCAAAAGAAGCTAGGAAAAGTGTGTTTTGGGCCACTATATTTATGAGCTACTTTTATGTGCTAGTCTTCATCATCGGGTTTGGAGCTATAGCATTTTTGACTGGTAAAGATGTTATGGGTGGTATAAATATGGTAAGTATCGAACTAGCTAGAATACTTGGTGGAAATGCATTTTATGGATTTATATGTGCTGTTGCTTTTGCTACTATACTTGCAGTCGTTTCTGGGCTTACGATAAGTGGAGCAAATGCCATAGCTCACGATCTTTATGCTAATGTTATACATCATGGCAAAATAAGCATGGAAAAAGAGCTAAAAGTAGGAAAGATTTCTACTCTTTGCATAGGTGTATTTGCTATAGTTTTAGGCATTGTTTTTGAGGGTCAAAACGTGGCGTTTATGGTAGGACTTGCTTTTGCCATAGCAGCTAGTGTAAATTTTCCTATACTTTTTTATTCGATTTATTGGCAAGGTTTGACAACAAGAGGTGCGTTTTGGGGTGGACTGATAGGGCTTGTAGTGGTCGTAGGGCTCACCATACTTGGACCTGGAGTCTGGGTCAAGAGTTTTGGATTTGAGACGGCTATTTTCCCGTATAAAGATCCAGCTATATTTTCTATGCCAGCGACATTCATACTTGTTTATTTAATATCCAAATTTGACAATTCATACAGAGCAAAGGTAGATAAAAGCGGATTTGAGATGCAAAAATTTAGAGCAGAAAGTGGAATAGGAGCTAGCAAAGAGGCTACTCACTAGAGCAATTTGGTCAGTTTAACTGACCAAATTTAATTAACAAAACCATGAAGCCTTTTTAGATCTGGATCAATTGGTTTTTTATTGCCTTGTTTATCCACACTCACATAAGTCACATCAGCAGTAGTCACAGGCACACACTCAGTAAATCCACCGTCATTTAGTCTTTGGACTACTACTTTTACAGCGACTGTGATAGATGTATTTCCCACGTGTTTTACCTTTGCATAGCAGCTAACTATATCACCGATAAAAACTGGTTCTTTGAAAATAACTTCTTTCATAGAGATAGTCACAACCCTAATAGGAGCAAGCTCTCTAGCTGCGATTGCTCCAGCAAGGTCGATTTGAGATAAAATCCAACCACCAAATATATTTCCAGCTGGATTAGTGTCGCTTGGCATAGCGACGATCTTTATGCGTGGTTCACCCATATCTTTCATAATTTATTTTCCTTAATTTTGCGATTTTAATTCGCGAACTCTACCCAAAATAAGTTAATACAAATTTAAAATTGCACTATTTTACATAAACCTTATATTCGCTGTATCCCTCTTTGTCCATATCCTCAAGTGGGATAAATTTAAGTGAAGCTCCATTTATGCAGTATCTTAGCCCTCCTTTATCTCTGGGGCCATCATCAAAAACATGCCCCAAGTGATTTTGCCCTATTTTAGAAGTTACTTCTGTGCGAGTCATTCCATGGCTTAGATCTTTGTTGTAATTTAACGCATCGCTAGTGATAGGTTTAGTAAAGCTTGGCCACCCGCACCCTGCGTCAAATTTATCATTTGAGCTAAAAAGCGGCTTGCCAGTTGCGACATCTACGTAAATTCCCTTTTTATCAAATTTATCATATTCGCTGCTATATGGACGCTCTGTAGCTTTTTCTCTAATAACTGAGTATTGCAAATCAGTTAATTTCTCTTTTAAATCACTTTGCGATGGCATCTTAAATTTACTCTCATCATAAAGTGGCTTTTTGGCAAGCTCTAGGTCGATATGACAGTATCCATTTGGATTTTTATCAAGGTATTTTTGGTGATAATCCTCAGCTAAAATATAGTTTTTTAGCATTTCTACTTCGACCACGATTTTTTTATCAGTTTTGCCTTGCTCGTACGCCATAAATCTATCTATATCAGCTCTCAAAGCTAAATTTTTATAGTAAATCCCAGTCCTATACTGCACGCCTACATCATTGCCTTGTTTGTTTAGCGAAAATGGATTTATAATCCTAAAATAATGCGCCAAAATCTCTTCAAAACTTATAACATTTCTATCAAAAACTATATGCACAGTCTCAGCGTGAGCAGTTTGTTTCAAAGAGCGGTAGTTAGTCTCATCTGTGATGCCATTTGCATAGCCGACATCTGTTTTGATGACGCCATTTATTTTATCAAAATACGCTTGAGTTCCCCAAAAACATCCACCAGCTAGATAAATTTCTTCCATATTTTGCATATTATTCTCCTTTGCGTTAGAAAAAATCGCCAAAAATAGCATAGCTACGACTAATATTTTTTTCATAAAAAATCCTTTAAAATAACTTTTTGCATTTTATCACACATTCATTAAACAATTATGTTACTATTTATAAAAAAGTGATAAAATTTATCAAAATAAAAATAAGGATAACAAAAATATGAGTAATTTCAAAGAGTTAAATTTGATAGTAAAAAAGTATAAAGAAGAGCTAAATTTGCTATACAAAGATATGGATAATAAAATCATAAAAGAGGCTAGCGAGATTTGTGGGCTTGATGATAGCAAAGAGTCTAAAATAGCCGTCTTACGCCGTATTGTGGATCTCAAAGAAGAAGGCATTATAAACACCCTTGAAAATCTTGGTAAAACCAGCGATGAGATAGAGCAAATCAAAGCCAAAATGTATGATTTTGTCAGTGAGTTTTATATAAAAAGACATGCAAATTTGATAAATGAAATCACAAACGCAAACATCTTAAATGCTTTTGACCTTGAACTCATCAAGTCCACTCACAAAATCGGCGTCGCACTCACAAAAATGCAAAAAACTTGGCAAGCCCACATCATCGATGGGATAAATAAAGAATTTGACACTAAATTTAAGAGCATTTCAGACGCTAGCGAGTTCATCACTGCAAACAAACTCTACCAGCCAAATAGCGATAAAAGCAGATGTGACAGAGTTTATGGAGCAGTCATCAAAAACGCTGGAAATTACGAGCTAGTGCCTTACGCAGTGGCTTTTGAAGATGAGATGAAGCTAGTCATAAACGCCTTTGATGAGAGCCTAAAAGCCCTTAAAAACCTTAGCCAAAATGACAGTGATGAGAGCTATATAACCTATCTTAACGCCCTTAAAATCGCCTTTAAAGAGCGTGAAAATGATAAAGTCATACCAGCGTGGCAAGACGCTGAAATGGCTTGGATGGATACAAAAGGCGATATCCAAATCGGTCATCCACTTGAGTATTATGAAGACGCCTACACTCACGCAGTCGCCTTAGAATGGGATATAAGACTAGTTGATGACCTCAGCATAAACGAGGCTAAATTTAAAAATGATATAAAAGAAAGCTTCGAGCAAATTTATTCAAGCCTAGACGTCCAAAACGCAAAAATGAAAAAACTAGTCTATTCAAACATTGATAAAACCCAGCTCTACATCTCAAATCCTATGGTTTATTATGGCGCAGAGTTTAATGGGCTTTTCTCAGCTCAAGTAGTCCCAAATGATGAAATAGTCAGCAAGGAATGCGGCAAAAAAATATTTGCATTTGTAAATTTCGTATATGAAAGCGCTAAGGCAAAGCCATTTATGAAGCTTGCAAGTGAGATTTTTAGCAAAGATTTTCTTGATTTTGGTAGAGAAATTTTATACAAAAAGCCTGAAATTTGGAAAAAAGTCTATGAGATTTCGACTATCGGGCATGAGTTTGGCCATATTTTGTTTATAGATAGCGACACAGAAAATTTGATGAATGCAAACGGCGAATTTAAGTTTATCGAAGAGTACAAAGCCACCACTGGCGGACTTGTAAATTTCTTTTTACATGAAGATGAAACGTATAAAATGCCAGTTTTTGCTGAGCTTATCAAACGCAGCGTTGGGCTAATTTCATGGCAAAAAGTCACCGAAACAAGGGCGTATTATTGCGAAGGGCTTATTCATTTAAGCTTGCTTTTTGGCTCAAAAGTTTTAAGCTTTAATGATGACAAACTTAGCATAGATTTCACCCCAAGAGCCTATGAAAGATTTAAAAGCGTAGTCATGCAAAACTACCTAGATCTAGCCACACACTACACAAACAAGCTAGACGCAAGCGAATTTTTAGCTAAATTTGCTAGCTTTAATGGTGAAGTTTACTTGCCAAACGATAAGCAAACTTGTGAATTTGTCAAATACTACTACTCAAGATACGAAAAAATCGCAAACGAAATCGACGAAAGTGGCGAATGGCAAAGATGGCAATTAGCGTAATAATTTAAAGCAAATTTAAAGTAAATTTAAATATAATTACGCGTTTTGAGTTTTAAGTAGGGAATTTATCCGAACTAACTTAAACATTAAATTTTTAGGAGTATTTTATGAAAAAAGTTCTTTTTCTTGTAGTAGCTTTAGCTAGCTTTGCTTTTGGTGCTGATGGCGAACAAATCAAAGCATTTTCAGTTGTAGCAGCTGGTATCGGTCTTGGTGTTGCAGCTCTTGGTGGTGCTATCGGTATGGGACATACTGCAGCAGCAACTATCCTTGGAACAGCTAGAAACCCAGGTCTTGGCGGTAAGCTTTTAACTACAATGTTTATTGCTCTTGCGATGATCGAAGCACAAGTTATTTATGCACTTGTTATCGCTCTTATCGCACTTTATGCTAACCCATTTTTAGGTTAATTTTTAGCCCCGATTTGGGGCTTTTCTTCTTTAATTTACTTCTGCGACCGTGGTGGAATTGGTAGACACGCTATCTTGAGGGGGTAGTGCAGTTACTGTGTGCGAGTTCGAGTCTCGCCGGTCGCACCATTTGCATTTAAGGCACTTTGAGGCACTTTAAGACTTACTTTAAGTTTGCTTAAAATTAGCCATTTACACATATTTACCCAAGTGTATATTTTGAAATCTCAAAACGGCTTTTAAGCTTAGAAATAAAACCATTTGTATGCCTAATTCATTCTTAATTTGATACTTGTATTTTAAATTTACTCACTTTGTAGCAAGCCCATTATCTCATCTACACTTAGAAGCTTTCCGCTACTTTTGACCACCCCATCCACTACTAGAGCTGGCGTACTCATGGCGCCGTATTACATGATAAGCGATATATCTTCTATCTTTTTGATTTCGTGGAAGCCGCCTATTTTCGCTACTGCTTTTTGGGCAACTTCATACATTGCCTTGCATTTCGCACATCTTGTTCCTAAAATCTCTATTTTCACACTTAATCCTTATAAAATGATATTAAAAATATAACCTATTGCGATGATACTTGGACCAACAACCCAAAAAAATATTCCAATGAGCTTCAAGCTCAAAACTCGCTTCAAAATCATGGCTTCAGGCAAACTAAGCGCCACTATCGCCATCATAAATGACAAAGCAGTCCCCATCAAAACACCCTTTTGCGTAAGTACTTCAATGAGCGGCAAGATTCCTGCTGCGTTTGAGTACATAGGAATTCCAGCTAAAACCGCTATGATAGGAGCATACCAAACATCACCGCCACCGTATTTGGATATAAGCTCAGCTGGAGCATATCCATGTATCAAAGCTCCGATAAATATACCTATCACGACGTATTTATAGACTTTTTTAAATATAAAAAACGTATAATCTAAGGCCTCTTTTGCCCTTGTTTTTAGATCTAGCGTTTGTAAATTTGAGCAGCCACAACTAGCTGGCTTAATGTCTAACAAAACCTCTTTTTCTAAGCTCAAAGCCCCTATAATCAGCCCAGAAACAACAGCCACCAAAAGACAAGCTAAAATATAAAAAATCGCAACTTTATATCCAAATATTGAAATGAGTAAGGCTATGACTACAGCGTCGTTTAAAGGCGCTGAGACGAGATAAGAAAACGTTATTCCAAGTGGGATTCTAGCTTGCAAAAATCCGATAAAAAGCGGCACTACACTACACGAGCAAAACGGTGTAAGCATACCAAAAACAGAGGCTAAAAGGTGAGCAGCGATTTTGTGTTTTTTGCTTATAAAATCCCTTGCTTTTTCTACTGGAAAGTAGCTTCTTATAAATGTCACGGCGTATATAATGACTATCAAAAGTATAAAAATTTTGATAGTATCATAGATAAAAAAGTGTAAGCTTTGCACCAAATGCGTGGTTTTATCAAGCCCAAAAAGCTCAAAAACTATGTAATTGCAAATTTGAACCAGCCATTCAAACATCTGTTTCTCCTAAAATTTGAGAAATTATAGCAGAGATTATTTAATATATCAAGATATATTGATATATTAATTTTTATATATGATTTGCGGATTTGAAAAGCAATAAATTTACACCAAAACGTTAAAATTATAACTCATTTTCGCAAGCATTTTGCATATCTGGAAGATCCGCTTGCAAGCTCAAAATCTCTTTTAAAGCAGCCTGCCTAAACTCATCAAGTGGCGATCTTATAGAATAATACGCCCATCTTCCATCTCTTCTAACCCGCAAAAATCCAGCTTCTTTGAGTATTTTTAAGTGCCTTGAAAGGCGAGATTGTATCATCTCAAACGCACTTTCTAGGTTGCAAACACAATACTCGCCATTTATGCTCAAAAATTTAAGAATCCTTACTCTAGTTTCATCATTCAAAGCAGAAATACTTTTTAAAAAAATTTCCATCTCACACCAAAATTTAAACTAAAAATCAAATAATTCAGATAAAAAGCTCTCTTTTTTCTTATGCGGATAGCCTTTATGATATCCATTATCGTATCTTTTATCATCATATCTACGCTCATCTTTATAACCGTCATTTGATCTGTTGAAATACTCTCTTGGTTGCTCTTTTGGCGTAGCACTTCTTTCTAAAATTTTATCTAACTCACCACGGTCTAGCCAAACACCTCTACAACTCGGACAATAATCGATCTCAACACCACTTCTTTCGCTCATCACTAGATCTAAATCTTTGCAAACTGGGCATTTCATAATATCTCCTAAGATTGATTTTGAATGATTTTAGCCAAAAATGGTTAATATAATTTACAAAAATAGAGCAAATAAAGTCGCCAAAAGCACTGGCGGTGTGACTATCAGACCAAATTTAGTGTATTGCCAAAAGCTGATTTTCACACCCTTTTTGGATAGCACATATATCCACAAAAGCGTAGCAAGTGAGCCAAATGGCGTCATTTTTGGACCTAAATTTGAGCCGATTATGTTGGCATATATCATCATCTGGCTACCTAAGTTTTCAAGTGAAATATTCATTATCATCACCGTTGGCAAGTTGTTCATAAATGCACTCAAAAAAGCCGATATAAAGCCCGTTCCAAGCACGCTTGCAAGCTCACCGTACTGGGCTAAATTTGACAAAATTTCACTTATCCAAACAGCCAAATTCGCATTTTTCAGCCCATACACCACGACATAAAGCCCAAGGCTAAACCAAACTATTCCCCAAGGCGCAGCTCTCATAATTTTAAGCGAATTTACGCATTTTGATAAGTTTGCAATCATCAAAAACAAAAGCCCTCCACCAAGAGCAAAAATGCTAATTGGCACACCAAAATGATCGCTCAAAAAATACGCCAAAAATAACAATGCCAAAAACACCCACGAAAACGCAAACAAAGCCCTATTTTTGATGATTTTATTCTCATTTGGAAGAAGTGACAAATCCACATTTTTAGACAAACTCTTTCTAAAAACAAGCCACAAAACCAAGATAGAAGCCACCACGCTCACACAAAATGGCATTATCATCGCCCCAAAATACTGTCCAAATCCTATACTAAAAAAATTCACACTCAAGATATTTGTAAGATTTGAAAAGACAAAAGGTAAAGAGGCAAAATCGCTGATAAATCCACCAGCCATCACAAAGGCAAAAATCTCTTTTGCGCCCATTTTTAGGGCTTTGACTTTGGCTAAAAGTATTGGCGTGAGGATAAGCACAGCTCCATCATTGGCAAAAAACGCCGACACCAAAGCCCCAAAAATCATAGTCGAAACAAACATCACCATGGTTTTGCCCCTTGAGAGCTTGGCAAATTTGATAGCACACCACTCAAAAAAGCCGATTTCATCAAGGCTCAAAGACAAAATAATAATCCCCACAAGCGTCAGCGTCGCATCCCACACCATATCCCAAACGCTAAAAATATCTTCCAAGCTCACACATCCACTGATAAAAGCCACCACCGCTCCAGCTACAGCGCTAAAGCCGACTTTTATCCCAAAAGGCTGAAAGATGATAAAAAACAAAGTTGTAAAAAATATCGCAAATGCCATTTTAATCTTTTTATTAAATTTAAAAGCAAATTATACTCTAAAAATTTATCAAAAAATAGTAAAATACAAAAAAATATTTGAGGTAAAAATGGACTACAAAAAAGAACTAATAAACTTAATATCGAGCCAAAAACTCCCTTTAAATGAGGATTTAGACGCAGATAGCGGAGTGAAGTTTTATATGCAAAATACCACTAGCGAGTTTTGCTCTACTTTGTATCAACCAAGTTTTTGCGTGGTTTTACAAGGTGCTAAAACTCTATTTTTTAACAAAAAATATCTTCACTACGACAGCGATTCATACCTGATTTCTACTACATACATTCCAGCAAAAATAAAAATAGAACAACCAGCTCCAAACACGCCGTATATGGGATTTGTGGTTAAATTTACCTTAGAACAAATTTATGAAATCATCAAAGAAATAGACGATGATAGGATTTATAATAGAAAAAATGTCAAAGACGGCTTTTGCATCAGTCCATTAAAAGATGATATGCTTGAGCCAATCTACAGACTGGCAAAATCCATAGCCAGTGGCACTTACAGCAAATTTATAGAAAATTTAATCATAAAAGAGATTATTTACATGCTCTTGCAGACAAACGGCGACTTGCTAAAAGAGTATGTTTTGGAAGGCAATTTAGCAAATCAAGTCATCAAAGTCATAGAGCATATCAAACTAAATTGCTTTGAAAATATAAATATAAAAGAACTGTCAAGAAAAATAGGCATAAGTGAGTCATCTTTGTATCAAAACTTCAAAAAAATAACCTCTCTAAGCCCAATCCAATACCAAAAAATGCTTCGCCTTGAAGAGGCAAAAAGTATGCTGACTTATACAAATGAAGGCATCGGAGATATCGCATTTAAAGTAGGATATGAAAGTCCATCGCAGTTTAGCAGAGAGTATGCAAGAATGTTTGGCGTCCAGCCAAAAATACACGCAAATATATTAAAACAAGAGTAAATTTGGAGAATTAGGCAATAAATTTGGAGGATTTATCTAACCAAATTTAAAAAGCCGAGTGTATAATTACTCTCAAATTTTAAGGAGCAAAAATGCAAAATTTTTCATTTTATAACCCAGTTCAAATAGAATTTGGCAAAGACAAAGAAAACCATATAGGCGAATATATAGCCAAATTTGGCGTAAAAAAAGTCTTGCTAATGTATGGCAGCGAACGTATAAAAAAAGACGGGCTTTTTGATAAAGTAGTTGCAAGCTTAGCTAAAAATGGAGTTGAGTTTGTACAGTGTGGCGGAGTGGTCAGCAATCCAGTGCTTTCAAAAGTCTATGAAGCCATAAATTTAGCCAAATCCAGCAACGTAGACGGCGTCCTAGCAGTGGGTGGCGGCTCAGTGCTTGATAGCTCAAAAACCATAGCAGCTGGAGCGAGATATGATGGCGATGTTTGGGATTTTTTCATAGGAAAAGCAAGCCCAAAAGACGCTTTACCACTCTTTGATATCATCACTTTAGCAGCCACTGGTAGTGAGATGAATGACGGCGCAGTCGTGACAAATGAGCAAACAAAACAAAAATACGCCTTTAGCTCGCCACTAGTCTTCCCAAAAGTCTCAGTGATAAATCCAGAGCTCATGAAATCAATATCAAAAGATTATCTTGTATATTCGGCTTCTGATATCATCGCTCACAGCATTGAGGGATATTTCACTGCTTCAAGTCACCCAGAGCTTATCAGCAAATACATAGAGGCAAATATCACAACTATCATCAAAACAACTGAGATTTTGCTAAAAAATCCAGATGATTATGAAGCCAGAGCTGAGTTTGCTTGGGCTGCGACAAATGCACTCAATGGCACGACTTATGTCGGAGTTGAGAATTTCAGCTACCCAAATCACATGATAGAGCATTCGATTTCTGCCCTTTATAACGTGGCTCATGGCGCAGGACTTTCAGTCGTTATGCCAGCATGGATGCAATGGTACAAAAGCAAAAACGAAGCTAGATTCAGTAGATTTGCGAAAGAAATCTTTGGCAAAAATAGTGCTGATGAGGGCATTAAAGCTCTAAAAGATTGGTTTGAAAAGATAGGAACTCCAACAAAACTAAGAGATTTCAATCTAAATAAATCAAGCATAGATGAGATCACAAAAGTAGCACTTGAACATGCAAAAGCCTTTGGCTTAGCTGATATCTACACAAAAGAAGTGCTTGAAGAGATACTAAATCTAGCCTACTAATCCAAATTTGCACCAATTTATGGTGCAAATTTAATCCAAATACTCAAATTTCAATAAATAAATTTCATTTCTAAAAGCTTTTATGTAACTTTTTATATCTATTTTTATATAAATTAATTCCAAAAAGTTACACAATTATAAAAAAAATTCATTTTTTAGCCTCGTAAAAGAATTTAAAAGAATAAATTTGTTAAACTACTTGATATTTATTTTTAAGGTTAAAAATGACAGAAAAATTTACGAAAATAGGCTTTGTTCTAGCTATGGCAGGAAGCGCTGTGGGGCTAGGAAATGCTTGGAAATTTCCAACAATGGTCGGAAATAACGGCGGGTCAGCTTTTATATTGCTATATATACTACTAACTTTAGGAATCGCAGTAGTTGCGTTTTTGGCTGAGCTTGCTATAGGAAGACTAGGTGAAACCGATATAGTAGGCTCTATGCACAAACTAGCTCCAAAGCACAAAAAACAGTGGTCTATAGCTGGATTTTTCATGATAGGCGCTGTGCTTATAGCATCGTTTTATATGATAGTTATCGGATGGATTTTAAAGTATATTTATCTAAGCTTTGGATCACTTCCTGCAGACACTGCGAGCGCTGGAGCTGCATTTGGCAATCTAGTAACAAACGATTTTGTAAGCGTTCTTGTATGCTTTAGTATAGTTTTTGCTATAGTTTTTTATGTAGTTTCAAAAGGTATTAAAAGTGGCATAGAAAGACTAAATTTGTGGATGATGCCATCGCTTTTTGTATTGCTTGTTTTACTACTTTTATACGCTATGTTTGCAAGTGGTAGATTTGTAGAAGCTTTGGAGTTTATATTTATCCCTGATTTTAGTAAGCTTTTAAACCCTGCTTTGATACTTCAAGCTCTTGGGCTTGCGTTTTTCTCTATGTCAATGGGCGTGGGTACGGTTACGACTTACGCAGCAAGCTTGCCAGATGGAACAAATTTAATTAAATCAACATTTTCAATCGTATTTATAAACATCTTAATTGGTATCATGATGGGATTAGTTGTATTTTCGTTTATACCTATAGTAGATGGTCAGCCAGCTAGTGAGGGCGCTGGACTTATATTTGTCAGTCTTGCTTCACTATTTGCTCAAATGGGGCTTGTAGGAAATGTCTTAGCTGTTGCATTTTTTGTTTCACTACTTTTTGCAGGAATTACCTCAGCAGTATCTATGATAGAGCCATTTGCATTGTATCTTATCAACAAATTTAACTTCACAAGAAAAGGTGCTATAGCTTGTATAGGCGTATTTGTTTATATGCTTGGACTGTTTTGTATACTCTCTTATTATGGTGCTACTAGTGAAGCATTTTCTCTATCTCAAAGCGTATTTGGCACTCAAAAACCAGTTCCGTTTTTTGATGTTTTAGACTTTGCTACATCAAATATCATCATGCCTCTTGGAGCTCTTACATTTAGTATTTTTGTCGGTTGGATTATCAAAAAAGATGGACTTTATATATTGTTTAGTGGATTTATGAGTAAGGTGTGGTTTGAAATTTGGTATTTTGCACTTAGATTTATCATACCAATTGCGATTATAGCAATTGGTGCATACCAACTTTATGACAAACTTAGTTAATAAAATTTAAAAGGAATAAAAATGGCAAAGAAATTTATTGATGTGATGGATACCACATTCCGTGATGGTTTCCAGTCTGTCTTTGGTGCAAGAGTTCTTATGGATGACTTCTTGCCAGCAGTAAGCGCGGCAAAAGAAGCCGGAATCAACCACTTTGAATTTGGCGGTGGAGCTAGATTTCAAAGCCTATACTTCTATCTAAATGAAGACGCATTTACAATGATGGATAAATTTAGAGAAGTCGCTGGAGCTGATGCAAATCTCCAAACTTTAGCACGTGGGGTAAATACTGTTACTCTTGATACTGGAAGTCGTGAGCTAGTAGATCTTCACGCAAAACTTTTTGCAAAACACAGCACAAATACAATCAGAAACTTTGATGCTCTAAACGATGTCAAAAACTTGCAATATAGCGGTGAAAGAATAGTTCATCATGGGCTTAAACACGAAGTAGTCGTGACTATGATGGATCTTCCGCCAAACTGCTTTGGTGCTCATGACGCTGCATTTTATGAAAAAAGCTTAAGAGATATACTTGATAGCGGTATTAAATTCCACAGCGTCTGCTTCAAAGATGCAAGTGGCACAAGCAGCCCACAAAAAGTCTATGAAACTATAAAAATGGCTAGAAGACTTCTAGGGGATAGCGTTCATTTAAGACTTCACACTCATGAAACTGCTGGTGTTAGCGTGGCTTGTTACCTTGCAGCTCTTGAGGCTGGTGCTGATGGAATCGACCTTGCTGCAAGTCCAGTAAGCGGCGGCACAAGCCAACCAGATATCCTTACTATGCTCCACGCTGTAAAAGGCAAAAACTTTGACCTTGGCGGTCTTGATGTAGAAAAAATCCTAAAATATGAAGAGGTTTTAAAAGACTGCTTGAAAGATTATTTTATGCCACCAGAAGCTACACAAGTTAGCCCACTTATACCATTTTCTCCTATGCCAGGAGGCGCTCTGACTGCAAATACTCAAATGATGAGAGACAATAACATCTTAGATAAATTCCCAGCAGTTATAAAAGCTATGAGAGAAGTAGTAGAAAAAGGTGGATTTGGCACAAGCGTAACTCCAGTTAGCCAATTTTACTTCCAACAAGCATTTAACAACGTAATGTTTGGACCGTGGAAGAAGATAGCTGAAGGATATGGCAAAATGGTACTTGGATACTTTGGCAAAACCCCAGTCGAGCCAAATAGAGATATAGTAGCGCTTGCTAGCGAACAGCTTGGTCTAGAGCCTACTAAAGAAAGCGCGATAGACATAGCTGACCGTGACGAGAGCAAATCACTTGCATATACAAAAGCCATACTTGAAAAAGAAGGCATCGAGCAAAGTGAAGAAAACATCTTTATAGCAGCAGCTTGCAAAGAAAAAGGCATCGTATATCTCAAAGGCGAAGGCAAGGTCATGGTAAGAAAACTTAGCGATATGCCAGCTCCTGCAACTAAAAAAGATGCAAAAGACGTCAACAAATACAGCGTCGTAGTCAATGGCAACAAATACAATGTAGAAGTAAGCGATGGTTTTGATAACTTTGCTATCAAGTCTGTCACTCCTGCAAACACTCCAAAAAAAGAGGCAGAGTCTAGCAAAAAAGAGGAGAAAGAACCAGTTCAAAGCAGTGGCGGCTCAAATGAAATAGTCTCTCCTATGACAGCTGGAGTATTTAAAATCCAAGTAAAAGTCGGCGATACAGTTGGCAAAGGTCAATCAGTAATAATACTTGAAGCTATGAAAATGGAAATTCCAGTAGAATCTCCAAGCGCTGGCGTTGTTGAAGAGATTTTAGTATCTCAAGGTCAGTCTGTAGAAGACGGTCAACTTTTAGTAAAATTAAAATAAATTCTAATTATCCATACTTAGGTATGGATAATTTTTCTTATCCAAAATTGAAATTTATTATCCAAAATATACGAATATTAAGCAAAGAATTATTAAAATTTGAATAAACTTCAATAAAGATTTTTACAAGAGGTATAAAATGATTCAAGAGCTAGATAAATTAGGACTAAGTGATATTAAAGAAATATATTATAATTTAAGTTATGACGAACTTTTTGAACATGAAAAAAACAATCAAGAAGGCTATATAACGGACAACGGCACATTTGGTGTAGATACTGGTATTTTTACTGGTAGAAGCCCTAAAGATAAGTACTTTGTCAAACAAGATCCAAGCCAAAAACATATAGCTTGGGGCAAAGTAAACAAACCAATCAAAAAAGAAACATTCGACAAACTTCTGGCAAAAGCAAAAAAACAACTCAGTGGCAAAAATATCTACATTCAAGACGTATATTGTGGCTCTAGCTTAGCTAGCAGAAAAAGCGTTAGATTCGTTACTGAAGTGGCATGGCAAGCACATTTTGTCAAAAATATGTTTATCCGCCCAAGCGATGAAGAATTAAAGACATTTAAACCTGACTTTGTCGTATATAATGCTTGCAAATGCGTCAATGAAGATTACAAAGCTGACGGGCTAAACTCTGATGTATTTGTTTTATTTAATATAGAAGAAAATATCTCAGTTATCGGCGGCACTTGGTATGGCGGCGAGATGAAAAAAGGTATATTTTCTATGATGAACTACTGGCTTCCACTAGAAAATAAACTCTCTATGCACTGCTCTGCAAATGTTGGTAAAAACGGCGATACGGCACTGTTTTTTGGACTATCTGGCACAGGCAAGACTACACTTTCAACAGATCCAAACAGAGCTTTAATCGGTGATGACGAACATGGCTGGGATGATGAGGGCGTGTTTAACTTTGAAGGTGGTTGCTACGCAAAATGTATAAATTTAGACCCAAAAAGTGAGCCTGAAATTTATGGAGCTATTAAAAGAAATGCACTTTTAGAGAATGTATGTTGTAATGATTGTGGTTGCGTCGATTACAGCGACGATAGCAAAACAGAAAACACAAGAGTAAGCTATCCGATCGAACACATAGAAAATCACGAACCAAGCCTAAAAGCTGGTCATCCTAAAAACATAATCTTCCTAACAGCAGATGCATTTGGTATTCTTCCTCCAGTTAGCAAACTTACAAAAGAACAAGCAATGTACTATTTCCTAAGTGGCTACACAGCAAAAGTAGCTGGCACTGAGCGTGGTATCACTGAGCCTCAAGCTACGTTTTCTGCTTGTTTTGGAGAGCCATTTATGCCACTTCACCCAACAGTTTACGCAAGACTTCTAGGCGAAAAAATCGACAAACACGGCGTAAATGTATATCTAGTAAACACAGGCTGGAGCGGTGGTGCTTATGGTGTAGGTAAAAGAATGAGTATCAAAGCAACTCGTGCTTGTATCAACGCAATACTTGATGGTAGCATCACAAAATGCGAATTTGAAAACTTTGATAAATTTAACCTTGCGATTCCAAAAGCTCTCGATGGCGTAGAGACAAACCTGCTAAATCCAATCAACACTTGGACTAGCAAAGATGAATATATAAGCTCTAGAGATAAACTTGCTGCTATGTTCGTCGAAAACTTCAAAAGATATGAAGATGTAGCTGAAGGCGTTACTTTCGCAAAAGCTGGACCAAATTTATAATACAACTCTTGGGGCTTAAAAGCCCCTTTTTTTAAATCACCTTTTACAAAAATAATGTTAAAATAATCCAAATTTACGACTTACAAAGGACAACTATGCAAAAAATGTGGCAAGGACGCTTTAGCGCAGATAGTAGCGAGCTTTTGGAGGCTTTTAATGCTTCTATTGAATTTGATAAAGAGCTTTACAGGCAAGATATCGCAGGTAGCAAAGCCCATGCCACAATGCTTGGAAACTCAGGTATTTTAGACAAAGAGCAAAGCAAAGAGATCATTCGCGGGCTGGATTTGGTCAAAGAAGAGATAGAATCTGGTAAATTTGAGTTCAGAACAGAAGATGAAGATATACATATGTCTGTAGAAAAAAGGCTATCTCAGATCATAGGCAAAGAACTTGGCGGTAAGCTTCACACCGCAAGAAGTAGAAACGACCAAGTAGCACTTGATTTTAGATTATTTTGCCAAGATGAAACCAAGAGCATAGCAAATTTGGTGCTAAATTTGATCCAAACCCTAAATAATATTGCCAAATCTCACAAAGATACGCTTATGCCTGGATTTACTCACCTCCAACACGCCCAACCAGTCAGCCTTAGCTATCACATGCTAGCTTACGCTTTTATGTTTAAAAGAGATTTCGAAAGACTGCTCTCAAGCCATGCTAGAAACAACCTTTGTCCGCTTGGAAGTGCAGCTCTAGCTGGAACTCCACACAATATAAACAGAAACGAAGTCGCTGCGGCTCTTGGTTTTGATGGTATAACCCAAAACGCAATGGATAGCGTCAGCGATAGGGATTTTGCTTTGGAGCTGCTTTTTAATATCAGTTTGATTTTTACCCACGCTTCAAGACTTTGCGAGGAGCTGATTTTATGGAGTTCTAGCGAATTTAAATACATAAATATAAGCGATACATTTAGCACAGGCTCAAGCATAATGCCTCAAAAGAAAAATCCAGATGTAGCTGAGCTTATTCGTGGCAAAACTGGTAGAGTTTATGGCAATCTTATGGGACTTTTGACCGTGATGAAAGGCATTCCGCTAGCTTACAATAAAGATATGCAAGAGGATAAAGAGGGTGTTTTTGATAGCGTTAAGGCTGCTAAAACTTCACTTGTCATACTATCTGAAATGCTAAAAACAACTGAATTTTTAGAAAAAAATATGCTAAAAGCTTGTCAAAGCGGACATCTCAGCGCTACTGATTTGGCTGATTATCTTGTGCGTGAGCAAAACGTGCCATTTCGTGAAGCTCACTTCATTACAGGTAGATGCGTAGCTATGGCTGAGAGCCTCGGCAAAGATATAAGCGAACTTAACCTAGAAGAGCTTCAAAGCGTCGATAAGGATATTAAAGCCGACGCTCTTGAAGTGCTAAAACTAGTAAATTCAAAAGAGGCCAGAAAATCTCTTGGCGGCACAAGTAACCAAAGCGTAGAAATCCAGCTGGGTCAGATAGAAGAATTTTTGCAAACTCATTTAAAATAACTTTTCAAAAGAGATGTGAGATTTGCTATCTCTTCATCTCTTTGCTCGTTTGTCGCACTATTTCCTAAATGTTCCTTGATATGTCCGTCTAAAACTTCACCCATCAAAGATGTGGTTGCTCCACGCACAGCACTGATTTGTTGAAGCACTTTAAAGCAATCCTTTTCGTCTTCTAAAGCCCTTATAATCGCTTCTACTTGACCTTTTATCTTTTTAGTTCTTAATAAAAGCTTCTCTTTATTTGCCACTGTATGCATAGAAATCCTTTCAGTAATTTTTAATATATACTAGGGTATAGTATCAAAATAAATTTAAAAAGGAGATTAAATGAATTCACAAACACTACTAAAAAATAGAACTTATAACCACAATTTTCATAGCCCAAATAATCTAGCCAAAAAAGGCACTTTGCAAGCCATGATCTTCACTCTTATCATGATGATAGTTGAGATAATTGGCGGAATGTATTATGGCTCTATGGCGCTTTTAGCCGACGGCTGGCATATGAGCTCTCACGCTCTAGCTCTTGGACTTGCATTTTTTGCTTACGCTATGGCAAACAAATATGCAAATGATGTTAAATTTAACTTTGGAACGTTTAAAATAGAGATTTTAGCAGCTTTTACAAGTGCTATTTTTCTTTTAGGAATTGCTTTTTTTATGATTTATGAATCTATTTCTAGGCTGATAAATCCCACAATCATAGCGTATAAAGAAGCAATAATAATAGCTTTGATTGGTTTAGTTGTAAATTTAATATGCGCCTATTTGCTACGTGGCGAGCATTCCCACGACCACACGCATGAGCATTCGCACCCAAACGACCTAAACCTAAAAGCAGCTTATATTCACGTAATCACCGATGCGATGACTTCAGTTTTTGCTATCATAGCCTTGATTGCAGGTTTAGTATTTGGTGCGACTTGGCTTGATCCATTGATGGGAATAGTCGGCTCTATTTTGATATTTATATGGGCTGTTTCTTTGATAAAACGCTCGTCAAAAATCCTCCTTGATGCAAATATGAATGATGAGATCGTAAACGAAGTCTTAGAAATCTTAACTAGCAAAAAATACAACAACTTAAATTTAGAAGACTTGCATATACTTCAAGTTGCTGGCGATAAATATGCTTGCATAATTTCTGTTAGCAGCGACGAGCTTGTCGATATAAAAGAGATTAAAAACGATCTTTTAATCCACGAAGAACTTGTTCATATAATTATCGAAGTTAAGTAATCAAATTTTAGGTGGTATTATACTTTTTGTTAAGTCGATTTTAGGTACAATTATCAAATTAAAAATTTTTAAGGATTAAGGGTGAATCTCACAGAGCTAGATAAAGATCAAAAAGCCATACTTAAAAGTATAGATGGCGAGCAATCTACCAAAAGAAGACTTAGGTCTTTTGGGCTTGATGTAGGATCTCAAATTCAAATAAAACAAAAAAGTATATCCGACCTAAATATAGAACTCTCAAGCGAATTTGGACTAATTGCTTTAAGAAAAGAAGAAGCACAAATGATAGAATGCGAACCAATCAAACAATGAAGCAAGAATTTATAATAGCCTTAGTCGGCCAACCAAATGTCGGAAAGAGTCAGCTCCTAAATGCGATAAGTGGAGCAAATCCAAAGATAGGCAATTTCGCTGGAGTAACAGTAGAAAAGTATGAAGCAAGCCTTATAAAAGATGATTATGTACTTCATTTTGTGGATCTTCCTGGACTTTATAGTTTTGATGATTTTTCCAAAGATGAGACCGTCACGAAGGAATTCTTGCTTCACAATAACTACGATTTGATACTAAATGTCGTGGATTCTACAAACTTAGAAAGAAATCTTTTTTTGACTGCTGAGATGATGGCAATGGGTAAAAAAATGGTCGTCGCTCTAAATATGGATGATGAAGCTAAAAAAGAAGGCATCGAAATAGACGCAAATCATCTAAGCTCTATATTGAATATCCCAACGATAAGAATTTCATCAGTCAAAAAGACAAATTTATCAAATTTGATTGATGAAATGATAAAAGTATTGGTAAGCCCATACACGCCAAATAAGCTCAAATTTAGCGATTCAATCGAGGAAGAGCTGATATATCTAGCAAACCAAATAGACAAAGTTGGCTTTAAACAAAACGGTATTTGCTCAAGACAGGCTGCTATACTTTTTTTACTTGAAGATAAGAAGTTTTACGACCTTTCACACAAAAATCCAAAAATGGTGTTTTTGATACCTGAGATCAACAAGGTATTTGAAAATCTAAAGAAAAAAACGCTTGATAACTCTATAGAAGATACTATAATCGACGAATACCATTCATTTGCCAAAGGCGCGGCATTCGAAACTCAAAAGATCACTAGCTCCAAAACAACAAGTCTAACCAAAAAAATCGATAGCATTTTGATACATAAAATTTTTGGTTTGCCTATATTTTTATTTTTTATGTGGATACTCTTTCAAGCCACCTTTACCTTTGGCGAAATCCCGATGCAATACATCGAAATGGCGTTTGCTTGGCTTGGAGATAGCGTGGCAGCGAATCTAAACGATGATATGCTAAAATCAATCATAGTAGATGGAATCATAGCTGGCGTGGGAACTGTTGTGCTGTTTTTGCCAAATATCATCATACTTTTTTTGGGTATTGCGTTGCTTGAAACGACTGGTTATATGGCTAGAGTTGCGTTTTTACTCGATGGATTTTTCCATAAATTTGGACTTCATGGCAAAAGCTTCATTCCGTTAGTTACTGGATTTGGCTGTTCGATACCTGCATATATGGCGGCAAGAACGCTAAAAAGCCAAAAAGACAGGCTGCTTACTATGTTTATCATAGGATTTATGAGCTGTGGGGCTAGACTTCCAGTGTACGTGCTGTTTGCTGGGGCTTTTTTCAAACCAGAAAATGCTGGAAATGTGCTGTTTTTTATCTATATTTCTGGAGTAATTCTTGGGCTGATGGCTGCAAAAATTTTAAGGATTTTTGTGTTTAAAGGCGGAGATGAGCCGTTTGTCATGGAGATGCCAAAATACCGCTTGCCAAGTCTAAAGCTGATTTGGTTTACAATATACTCAAAATCTTTAATGTATCTTAAAAAAGCTGGAACATTTATCTTGGCTGCTTCTATTTTGGTCTGGTTTGTTAGCACTTTTCCAAAAAACGAGCAAATTTCACAAAGCTATGATAGTCAAATTGAGTTAGCTCAAAATGATACTCAAAAACTAGAATTAGAAAACCTAAAACAACAAGAACTCATGGAAAATACATATCTTGGAATGTTTGGCAAGGCTATTGAGCCACTTTTTGCACCACTTGGATTTAACTGGAAAATGTCTGTAGCTACAGTAAGTGGCCTAGCAGCAAAAGAGGTCATAGTATCTACTCTTGGTGTGCTTTATTCACTTGGTGGAGATGTCACAGAAGATAGCACAACTCTTCAAGAAACATTAGCCAAAAACATTTCATTTGCTTCTGCTATGGCTTTTGTAGTGTTTGTGATGGTCTATCTCCCATGTCTTGCTGCAACTAGCGTATTTTCAAAAGAAGCAGAAAGTAAAAAATATACTTTTTATCTTATAGCCTTTACTTTTGCAACAGCATGGATTTTGGCATTTTTGACTTATAATATTATAAATATTTTGGGGATTAATTAAATTTAGTGTGAGCCCCACGCTAAATTTAATCCCTATCTTAGGCAAGAAAATAAATTAAATTTGATATACAAAGACGATCAATAAATAAGTGGTGTCCCCAGCGAGATTCGAACTCACGGCCTCAGAATTAGGAATTCTGCGCTCTATCCAGCTGAGCTATGAGGACAATGCAAATTTAAGATGAAAAACCGCTCAAGAACTGAGCGGTTATAAAATAAGCTTTAGAAGTTATTTTGGTTATTAGCCATTTCTCTTTTTAATGATCTCTTCAGATACATTTTTAGGAACTTCTTCATAGTGATCAAATTCCATAGAGTAAGTAGCACGGCCTTGAGTTTGGCTTCTAAGGTCAGTTGAATATCCAAACATTTCAGCCAGTGGGCAGAATGCTGTAATGATCTTATTTCCAGCTCTTTCGTCCATTGAGTTGATTTGTCCACGGCGTTTGTTAAGGTCGCCGATAACATCACCCATGTACTCTTCTGGAGTTTCAACTTCGACTTTCATCATAGGCTCTAGGATTACAGCGCCAGCCTTTCTAGCACCCTCCTTAAAGCCCATTGAAGCAGCTAGTTTAAATGCCATTTCAGATGAGTCAACTTCGTGGTAGCTACCATCAAAAAGTGTAACTTTAACATCTTCAACAGGATAGCCAGCAAGAACACCGTTTTGTAGTGCTTCTTGACAACCTTTTTCAACAGCTGGGATGTATTCTCTAGGAACAACACCACCTTTGATATCATTAACGAACTCAAATCCGCCACCTGGCTCAAGTGGCTCAAGACGCAAGTATACGTGACCGTATTGACCACGACCACCTGATTGTTTAGCGTATTTATACTCTTGCTCGATAGATTTTTTGATAGTTTCACGGTAAGCAACTTGAGGTTGACCTACTTCAGCTTCTACTTTAAACTCTCTTAGCATACGATCTACAATGATCTCAAGGTGAAGCTCACCCATACCAGAAATGATAGTTTGACCGCTTTCTTCATCAGTGCTAACTTTGAAAGATGGATCTTCTTGAGCTAGTTTTTGAAGTGCTATACCCATTTTTTCTTGATCAGCTTTAGTTTTTGGCTCAACTGCAACGCTGATAACTGGATCTGGGAAGTCCATTCTCTCTAGTATAACTTGATCTTTTTCACCAGTTAAAGTATCACCAGTCACAGTGTCTTTTAGACCTACAACAGCACCGATCTCGCCAGCGTAAAGAACTTTTGTCTCTTCTCTTTTATTTGAGTGCATTCTAAGAAGTCTTCCGATACGCTCTTTTTTACCTTTTACAGTGTTATAAGCATAGCTTCCGCTTTCTAATTGACCACGGTAAACTCTAACGAAAGTTAGCTGTCCAACAAATGGGTCAGTCATGATTTTAAATGCAAGACCAGCAAATTCGCCTTCATCAGTACTATCTACAGTTACTTCTGTGCCATCTTCATATTCACCTTTTATAGCTGCAACTTCATCTGGAGCTGGAAGGAAACTACAAACAGCATCAAGAAGTGGTTGAACGCCTTTATTTTTAAACGCAGTACCACAAAGCATAGGTATCATAGTCATAGAAAGACATCCTGCTTTTATACCAGCTCTTATCTCTTCGTTGCTTAGCTCTTCGCCGCCAAAGTATTTTTCCATTAAAACATCATTAGTTTCAGCAACTGCTTCAACCATTTTTGCTCTGTATTCTTCAGCTTTTTCTTTTAGCTCAGCTGGGATTTCTTTAACTGCATAATCAGTTGGTTTGCTCTCATCCTCCCAAACAAGTGCTTTCATTTCGATAAGATCGATCACACCTTTGAAGTTGTCTTCTGCGCCGATTGGAATTTGGATTGGAACTGGATTAGCTTTTAATCTGTTTTTGATTTGTGCTTCAACATTAAAGAAGTTAGCACCAACTCTATCCATTTTATTTACAAATACCATTCTTGGAACGCGGTATTTATTTGCTTGTCTCCAAACAGTCTCAGATTGTGGTTGAACACCACCAACAGCACAAAATACTGCAACAGCACCGTCAAGTACACGCATAGAACGCTCAACTTCAATAGTAAAGTCAACGTGTCCTGGAGTGTCTATAAGGTTAATTTGATGGTCTTTCCAAAAACAAGTTGTAGCAGCAGAAGTAATAGTAATACCTCTTTCTTTTTCTTGTTCCATCCAGTCCATAGTAGCAGCACCATCGTGAACCTCACCTATTTTGTGGCTCATACCAGTAAAAAACAAAATTCTTTCTGAAGTTGTAGTTTTACCAGCATCGATGTGTGCAGCGATACCTATGTTTCTTACCATATGCAATGGGGTTTTTCTTGACATCTAGGCTCCTTATTACCAGCGATAATGAGCAAATGCTTTATTTGCCTCAGCCATTTTGTAAGTATCTTCTTTCTTCTTGAATGATGCACCTTTGCTATTTGCAGCATCTAGCAACTCAGCTGCTAGTTTTTCCATCATTGTTCTTTCGCTTCTTTTTCTAGCAAAGCCGATTATCCAGCGAATTGCAAGAGCTTGTTGGCGAGCTGGGCGAACCTCTACTGGAACTTGATATGTAGCACCACCAACGCGGCGTGACTTAACTTCCATGATAGGTTTTACATTGTCGATTGCATCATTGAATACATCGATACCTTTTAGTTCGCCACCTTTTGCGTCGATAGTTTTAAGAGCGCCATACATAATCTCAGTAGCTACGCTTTTTTTACCATCGTACATAAGTGAATTAATAAATTTAGTTATTATTTTGTTGCCATAAATTGGATCAGGCATTACTTCCCTAACAGGGGCTTTTCTTCTTCTCATAACTTTCCTTCAAATTTAAATTTTACTCAAACTTAACTAAAACAACGAGTTAGTCTGTGCGAATTCTTACTTCTTAGCATCTTTAGGGCGTTTAGCACCGTATTTAGATCTAGAAACTGTTCTTTTTGCAACACCAGCTGTATCAAGCGCACCACGAACGATGTGATACTTAACACCTGGTAAGTCTTTTACCCTACCGCCACGAACTAGCACGATGCTGTGTTCTTGTAGGTTGTGGCCTTCACCGCCGATATAGCTGATGACTTCAAATCCACTTGTTAGCCTTACTTTGGCAACTTTTCTCAAAGCTGAGTTTGGTTTTTTAGGAGTTGTAGTATAAACCCTAGTACAAACACCTCTTCTTTGAGGACACTCTTTCAACGCTGGTGATTTTGATTTTACGATCACTTTTTTGCGTTCTTTTCTGACCAATTGATTAATGGTTGGCACAATAATTCCTTTCAACTAAATTTATTAAAAAGAGCTTATTTTACTAAAAAGTATCTTAAAAGTGAATGAATTTGAAAAGTATGCCTAAAATAGAATATTTTAAGGATATAAAATAAAAGATAAAGTAAATTTGTGGTGCAAATTTACACCACAAATTTTATTAATTCAAGTTTTAGTTAGTTTTGATTTTGACTTTTTTGTCTTGATAAAGTCCAGTACCAACTGGTATCATACGACCTAAAATAACGTTTTCTTTTAAGTCTTCAAGGTAGTCAAATTTAGCCCCGATACTTGCTTCGGTTAAGACTTTTGTAGTCTCTTGGAATGATGCAGCTGAGATAACACTATCACTACCGATCGCCGCTCTTGTAACACCAAGCAATACTGGCTCAGCGATCGCTGGCTCGCCACCCATTTTCATGATGCGTTCATTTTCTTCTTTAAATTTACGTCTACTTACCATGTCGCCTACGATAAATTTAGTATGACCACTATCTACTATTTTAACTTGTCTTAGCATTTGAGAAACGATAATTTCAATGTGTTTATCACTGATCGCAACACCTTGTGAGCGATAAACTTGTTGAATCTCACTAATCAAATAATAGTGAAGTGCCTTTTCTCCAAGTATTCTAAGCACATCATGGCTACTTACTAGTCCATCAGTTAGCTTCTCGCCAGCGTGGACAAACTCGCCATCTCTTACTTGAATTTGACGTGATTTGTCGATCAAATACTCAGTCGTAGATCCATCTTCAGACATGATAATCAAACGCTCTTTTGAACGTAAAGGTTTATCAAATTTAACAACACCGTCAATCTCAGCTATGATAGCTGTATTTTTAGGGCGTCTTGCTTCAAATAGCTCAGATACTCTTGGAAGACCTCCGGTGATATCTTTTGATTTCGCGACGGCTTTTGGAGTCTTAGCTAAAGTATCAGCTTGCTCTACACTTTGACCGTCTTTTACAAATATCGCTGTTTTTGGCTCAAGTTGATAACGAATGAGTCTTCCACTTGCTGTAGATATCGTAATAGTTGGTTTTACGCCACTTGGCAAGTACTCATTGATAACTAGACGGCTCTCACCTGTTGTCTCATCGTATTGCTCTGCTGCGCTGTATCCTGGCTCGATATCCTCATAGGCGACCACACCGCCCTCTTCAGCGATAACTGGAGTTGAATATGGATCCCACTCAGCAATGATAAGTTTTTCATCGCTTTGAGGTTTTACTATGATGTCTTTTGATTCTACGCTTTGGCTATCATCAAATTCTATCACACTGCCTCTTGGGATATAGTGACGAACTGCTTCTCTGTCATCATCATCAGCTACAACAACAAAAAGTCCTTTTTCGTTTACGATATGACCTTTTTTGACATCTCTGATTCTTTCTAGATAATCACCTTTTAAGATGTAAAATTTAAGCATACCTTTTGCGCCAGCTACTATGGTTTGAGTTACAGGATCGCCGTCAGCTACTTTTACTTCACTAGCAAATGGGATACGATTTGGAATATTCCAACCCTCTTTGATAACTTCAACGATACTTTCGTTTTCTTTTACCATATCGCCTTTTGCGTAAGGGACATAGAATTTACCCTCAACCTTACCGCTAACACCAGCTAGTTCATTTGGTTTTGCAAGATCGTGTTTTCTTAATACATACTTAATCTCATCGGTTTTACTTTTTACAAAGATATTTACATCTTCGTGAGCGATTTCTATATCTATTTCACCGTCAAATGGAGCTTTTATCTTTGGTTCAACTAGCAAAATAGCAGCATTTCTACGGTTAATTACTATAGATTTGCCTTTATTTTCATAAGTTTTAAGATTATAATATCTTATGAAGCCCTCTTTTTGAGCTATAACTTGACGATCTTGTTGCTCTGTTGAAGCAGTACCACCGATGTGGAATGTTCTTAGAGTTAGCTGAGTTCCTGGCTCACCAATTGATTGAGCCGATATGATACCAACAGCCTCGCCTGGCTTAACAAGTTTGCCCTCACCAAGGTTGATACCATAGCATTTTGCACAAACTCCCTTACCAGCCTTACAAGTGATAGGAGTTCTGATGCTTACTGATTTTATACCAGCTTCGCTTATTGTCCTAGCCTTTGTCTCATCCATCAAGGTTCCCTCTGTAAAGAGGATTTCGTTTGTAATAGGATCGATTACATCATCGCTTAAAACTCTACCCAAAACTCTTTCTTCAAGGCTTTCGATCAACTCACCGTTTTCTGTAATCTCTGTGATTTCTACACCCTCGTGAGTGCCGCAATCATCCATAGTTACTTTAACATTTTGAGCTACGTCTATAAGCTTTCTAGTAAGATAACCAGCATTTGCTGTTTTAAGCGCGGTATCTGCTAGACCTTTTCTTGCACCATGCGTTGAGATGAAATACTCTAATACATTTAGTCCTTCGCGGAAATTTGATGTAATAGGAGTTTCGATAATCGAACCATCTGGTTTTGCCATAAGACCACGCATACCTGCAAGTTGGCGAATTTGAGCTGCACTACCACGAGCTCCTGAGTCTGCCATCATATAAATAGAGTTAAATCCATTTTTATCTGTTTTGATAAGCTTCATCATTTCAGCTGCAACTTTATTGTTTGTATCTGTCCAGATATCAACGATTTTGTTGTATCTTTCTGAATCAGTTAGCAAACCTGAACCATATTGATTTTGGATTTCACGAACTTTTTTCTTAGCCTCATCGACATAGCTATATTTGCTTTCTGGGATAATAATATCAGCTATTGATATACTAACACCAGCTTTTGTAGCATAGCGGAAACCAAGATTTTTAAGCTTATCCAAAAATCCAGCAGTTACTTCTAAACCACCATTTTTATAGACATAATCAACTAAATTTGCTATGTCTTTTTTCTTCATGATTTTATTCCACATATTTTCTGGAATAGAATTCTCTAAATTTGGAAGTATAGAGTTGATAATCAAACGTCCAGCAGTTGTAAATATTGTTCTATTTCCAACCATTGTTTTGATTTTTGCATGGATATCAAGGTAGTGAGCCTCAACTGCTATCATAACTTCATCAACACTAGCAAAGATTTTATTTGCACCAACTGCACCATCTTTTTCAAGGCTTAGATAATAAATTCCAAGAACCATATCTTGAGATGGAACTGTTACAGCCTTACCACTTGCTGGAAGCAAGATATTCATAGAGCTTAGCATAAGTATTTTGCACTCTGCAATGGCTTCTTGAGAAAGCGGAACGTGAACTGCCATTTGGTCGCCGTCGAAGTCCGCGTTGAACGCTGAACAAACAAGTGGGTGAAGTTGGATAGCTTTACCTTCTATTAGGACTGGGTGGAACGCTTGAATAGACATTTTGTGAAGTGTCGGCGCACGGTTAAGCATAACAGGATGATCTGCAACCACCTCTTCAAGGCACTCCCAAACTTCATTTGTCTTATCTTCGATCATCTTTTTAGCTTGTTTTACTGTTGTTGCGTAACCTTTTTCTTCAAGGCGAGCTAAAAGATGTGGTTTGAATAGCTCAAGAGCCATTTTTTTAGGAAGACCACATTGATCCATTCTAAGTTTTGGTCCAACAACAATAACGCTACGACCTGAAAAGTCAACACGCTTACCAAGCAAGTTTTGACGGAAACGACCTTGTTTACCTTTGATAATCTCACTAAGTGATTTTAGCGGACGTTTGTTTGCGCCTTTTACGGCATTTGCTCTACGGCCATTGTCAAATAAAGCATCAACTGCTTCTTGGAGCATTCTTTTTTCATTACGGATAATGATTTCTGGTGCGTCAAGCTCCATTAGTCTTTTAAGGCGTGCATTTCTATTTATAACACGGCGATACAAATCATTTACATCTGATACTGCAAATTTACCACCATCAAGACTAACAAGAGGTCTAAGATCTGGTGGCAATACAGGTAAATTTGTTATCATCATCCATTCAGGACGGTTGCCTGAATTTAAAAAGCTCTCTACGACTTTTAAGCGTTTTACGATAGTTTTTTTCTTAGCTTCACTATTTGTGCTTTCTATCTCTACTTTTAGTTGCTCAAGTATGCTAACTAAGTCTAAATTTGCAAGCATATCACGGATGACTTCGCCACCCATTCTAGCTCTAAATCCACTGTCGCTAAATTTTTGCTCTAATAATACATATTGCTCTTCATTTAAAACATCATAAAACTCAACTTTTTTGTTGTTTTCATTATCATAAGATGCGTCACCTGGATTTTCTACTATATATGCTTCATAGTAAAGTACGCGCTCTAAATCTTTCATCTTTATGCCAAGCAATGTTCCTATACGACTTGGAAGTGAGTTTACATACCAAATATGAGCCACTGGAGTTACAAGCTCAATGTGTCCCATACGTGAACGGCGGACTTTTGAAGTTGTTACTTCAACGCCACATTTTTCGCACTTAATGCCTTTATAACGCATTTTTTTGTATTTTCCGCAAAGGCACTCATAATCACGAATAGGTCCAAAAATTTTCGCACAAAACAGACCGTCACGCTCTGGTTTAAGCGTGCGGTAGTTGATAGTTTCTGGTTTTTTTACTTCGCCATGGCTCCATGCTTTTATACGCTCTGGACTAGCAAGTCTTAACTGAAACGCTTCAAAATCTCTTGGTTTTGCGTCTTCTTTTATTTCAATAGGTTTTAACTCACTCATTATTTTTATCCTCATCATAGATCTCTACATCAAGAGCTAGAGATTTTAGCTCGTTTGTAAGAACAAAGAATGTCTCAGGGATACCAGTGCTTGGCACATTTTCTCCTCTTGTTAGAGCTTTATAAGCTGCTAAACGACCTTCTACATCATCAGATTTTACTGTTAGCATCTCCCTTAGAGTATGAGCTGCACCATACGCCTCAAGAGCCCAAACTTCCATCTCTCCAAATCTTTGACCACCACTTAATGCTTTACCACCAACTGGTTGTTGAGTGACAAGTGAGTATGGTCCAGTGCTTCTTGCGTGAACTTTTTCATCAACTAAGTGGTGAAGTTTTAGCATATACATACATCCGACATGAACACGCTCTTGCATTTTTGAGCCAGTTTTACCGTCGTAAAGCTCAGTTTTACCGTCCATATCTATTTTAGCCATTTCAAATAGCTTTTTAAACTCATCAGCTTTTACACCCTCAAAAATCGGAGTTGCAAATCTAACACCATTACTCCAATCTCTTGCATAGCTTATAAGTTTTTCATCGTCTATTTTGTTTAAGATAGCTTTTGCGTCCATAAGCCTTGAAACATCCGCTATTTCTATCATTTTTGCTCTAAGATCTTTGATCCACTCTGCTTTTTTAGTGTCAAATATCTCTTGAATTTGCTCACCAAGTCTCATACCTACAACACCCAAGTGGCTTTCTAGAATTTGACCGATATTCATACGGCTTGGAACGCCTAGTGGGTTTAAGACAATATCCACTGTACGACCATTTGGCAAGTATGGCATATCAACATCTGGAACGATATTTGAGACAATACCTTTATTTCCGTGACGTCCAGCCATTTTATCTCCGACTTTTAGCTTACGTTTTGTTGCAATATAAACTTTTACAAGCTTTACAACTCCACTTGGCAAGATATCATCTTTTTCTAAAATTTCAAGCTTCGCATCATGCTCATCTTTTAGTTTTTTCTTCTCATTTTGGAAGTATGTTTTCATATCTTCATATCTTTTTTGGATATCTTTTGAGAAAGATTTAACATACGAATTTAGAGTAAATCTGTTTATATTTTCAAGGTCAGATTTTTTGATTATATCACCTTGTTTATATGTCACTTTTCCTATCTCTAGTTCGCTTTCTAGCTGATTTTTAGATAATAAAGCGGTAACCCTAAGCATCTCTTCGCGGTCAAGCATAAGAAGTCTATCATGATGCTCTTTTTCAAGCATGTTTTTCTCATACTCATAAGCTCTAAATGATCTAGCGTCTTTTTCATAACCTTTTTTAGTAAAGATCTTAACATCTATAACCACACCCTCAAGGCTGGCTCCAGCGTAAAGCGATTTATTTACCACGTGACCTGCTTTTTCGCCAAAAATAGCTCTAAGAAGCCTCTCTTCTGGAGTTGGTTTTACTTCACCTTTTGGTGAAACTTTACCAACTAAAATCATACCTGGTTTGATATAAGTTCCGATTTTGACTATACCACTCTCATCAAGATGAAGAAGCTCTTCTTCTTTCATATTTGGTATATCTCTAGTTATCTCTTCGACACCATCTTTTAGCTCTCTAGCTTCAATCTCTTTTTCATAGATATGAACGCTTGTGAAAGCATCTTGACGAATCATTCTTTCACTCATAACAATCGCATCTTCGTAGTTATAACCATTCCATGGCATAAATGCAATTAGAGCATTTTTACCAATTGCTAACTCGCCTTGTTCCATACTTGGACCGTCTGCTATGATTTGGTTAGCTTTTATCTCATCGCCTTTTTTTACGATTGGGTGTTGAGTAAATGTAGTATTTTGGTTTGTTCTTAGGTTTTTTTCCATAGAATATTGATCTATATATGGACCATTCTCATCTTCGCCTAAGATAAATACATTTTTACTATCAACTTTTTCAACTACGCCGCCACGTCTAGCTTTTATAGCTTCCCATGCATCTCTTGCAACAATAGCCTCCATACCAGTACCAACGATAGGGGCTGTTGCATTTAGAAGTGGGACTGCTTGACGTTGCATGTTTGAACCCATAAGTGCACGGTTCGCATCGTCGTGTTCAAGGAATGGGATAAGTGAAGCAGCCACACCCATAACCATACCGCTACAAAGGTCAATCAAGGTTACGTCTTCACGTTTAGCAAGAAGCATTTCTCCATCTTGTCTTACCTCTATCAAATCCTCTTTGATAACATCGTTTTCATCAAGTAAAGTAGAAGCAGGAGCTATGATATGACCCTCTTCTTGAGTTGCTGTTAGATAAACAATCTCGCTTGTTACCTTGCCTTCAACAACCTTTCTATATGGCGATTCAACAAAACCAAGATCATTAACTTTCGCATAAGTCGAAAGAGTGTTAATAAGACCGATGTTTTGACCTTCTGGAGTCTCAACTGGACAAATTCTACCATAGTGAGTTGGGTGAACGTCACGAACCTCAAATCCAGCTCTTTCTTTTACCAAGCCACCTTCACCAAGAGCAGAAAGACGACGTTTGTGAGTAACTTCACTAAGTGGGTTTGTTTGATCCATAAATTGACTAAGCTGACCGCTAGTAAAGAACTCCATGATGGTAGTTGTAATCATTTTTGGATTTACTAAATCATAAGGCATAATCTCATCTACATTGTTGCTAAGGCTAGTAAATTTATCTCTAATAGCTTTTTGCATTTTGACAAAACCAAGGTGTAATTCATTTGCCAAAAGCTCACCAATAGATCTAATACGGCGGTTACCAAGGTGATCTCTATCATCTATGTGACCTTGACCATTTTTTACTTTTATTAGGTATTTTGCAGTTTTTATAATATCTTCATTTGTAAGAGTTGTGACATATTCAGGAACGCTAAGACCGAGCTTGTGATTCATCTTCATACGACCAACTTTTGTTAGATCATATCTTTCTGGATTGAAGAATAGATCATTTACAAATGTTCTAGCAGCCTCTTTTACTACTGGTTCACCTGGACGCATTACTTTGTAAATTCTAATAGCGGCCAAGTCATTTTCATCTTCAAGATCTTCGGTTTGTTTTAATAATTTTAATGTTTCATAATCTTGCAAGAATGAATTTATAATAGCGTCATCCACGCCGTTTGCTAAGTCGTTTGCGATTTCTATAGAATCTTCTTGAGCAACTATTTTAGCAAGTTTATTCTCATCAAGTTGAGTTAATGTATCGTATAGAACTTCGCCGCTTTCTTTATCTATTATAGGATTTGCTAAATATCTACTTACCAAAATATCAACTGGATACTCAACCCATTGCAATCCATCTTCTATAAGTTTATCGGCTTTTTTCTTTGTTAATCTTTTGCCTGCTTGATGCAGTACATTTCCTGCTTCATCTTTGATATCATAATCTACTCTTCCCATAAAATCATCTGGATTAAATGGAGTTAGGAATTTATTATTTTTTATATGCAATGTTTGTATAGGATAGAAAAGCTTTACTATATCTTGTTTTTTATAACCCAATGCTCTAAATAAAATTGTAATAGGAACTTTTCTTCTTTTATTAATACGTACGTAAAGTACATCTTTTGTATCATACTCAAAATACAGCCAACTACCACGATCTGGTATGATTTGAGCTGTGTATATAAGTTTATTTACAACTGTTGGGCTTTCTTCTTCTTTAAAGATAACACCTGGGCTTCTGTGAAGTTGATTTACAACAACTCTTTCTACACCGTTTATAACAAATGAAATTCTATCAGTCATAAGCGGAATTTCACGTATAAAAATTTCTTGTTCTTTTATATCTTTTACGCCGACTTTTTCGCCAGTTTTTTCATCTCTATCGTGGACGATAAGCCTTATTTTCATTTTTAAATTTACAGAGTAAGTAAGACCTCTTTCCATACACTCTCTTACTGTGTATCTTGGCTTACTTATATCGCTACCAACGTATTCTAGCGTAAGTCTATTTTGAGGATCATGAATAGGGAATATAGACTTAAATACTTTTTCAATACCACTTTCAGTTTGTGAATTATCAAGATTTAAAAAATGATCAAAACTCTTTTTTTGTAATTGTAATAAATTTGGAACATCTATCTCTTTAGGAACATTTGAAAAATCAACTCTGAGACGATTTCCAGAATATAGGCTATTTAGCATTTGACTACCTCATGGAATAGTTTGAAAGAAAATAAAACCACAATGACGTGGTATAAGCAATTTAGGAGCAAGTAGATTCTTGCTCCTCCAAATAAAATTATTTAAGTTCGACTTTAGCGCCAGCTTCTTCAAGCTCTTTTTTAGCTGCTTCAGCTTCGTCTTTGCTGATACCTTCTTTAAGAACTGAAGGTGTTCCCTCAACAGCGTCTTTTGCCTCTTTAAGACCTAGACCTGTTAAAGCTCTAACAACTTTAATAACGTTGATTTTTTTGTCACCTGAGTCAACAAGTACAACGTTGAATTCAGTTTTTTCTTCAGCTGCTTCAGCTGCAACACCAGCACCACCAGCTACCATAACTGGAGCAGCGCTTACGCCGAATTTTTCTTCAAATTCTTTTACTAATTCACTTAATTCTAATACTGAAAGATTAGAAATAAACTCTAAAACATCTTCTTTAGTTATTGCCATTTTAATTCTCCTAAATTTATTTTTAGCTCAAAATTATATTAAGCTGTTTGTTCTTTTTTTTCTTTAAGCGCATTTAAGCCGATAGTAAAGTTTTGTATTGGTGCATTCCAAACTTGCAATAGCATCGCGATAAGTTCATCACGAGATGGCATTTTAGAAAGAGCAACAACTTTGCTAACTGGAGCAACTTCACCATCAATGAATGCAGTTTTAATTTTGAAAAGATCAGTATTTGTCTCTTCAAATTTAGCTACAACTTTTGTAACTGCTAGTTGGTCTTCGCCCCATACAAATATATTTGTATCTTTAAGCTCCATACCAGATTTTCCACAGTTATTCAAAGCGATATTTGCAAGAGTATTTTTTATAACTTGTACTTTTACATTAAGTTCTCTAGCATTATTTCTTAGAAGTTCTAATTTTTTAACGCTAAGACCTTTATAGTCACAAACAACTATAGCATCGCTTGCTGTAAACTCAGCCTCAAGGTTTGAAATTATTTTAGCTTTTTCGTTTCTAGTCATTTTGTTTCTCCTTTCCGACCGGTGATTTCAAGTAGAGAGAGCCAGATGGCTCAATTAAGCTTTTGCCTCGACTATCTCCAATCTAAGATGTAATTTTAATTATTTAATATCCATAAGCTCTAGTGGTTCAAGAGTTACAGATGGGCTCATTGTTAATGAAAGTGCAGCAGATTTTATATATCTACCTTTTGAAGTAGCTGGTTTATGTTTATTTATAGTTTTTATAAAAGCAGTTATATTTTCATTTAGTTGCTCTTTAGTAAAACTTACTTTTCCTAAGCCAGCGTGGATATTTCCTTGTTTATCAACACGGAAGTTAACTTGACCGCTTTTTGCGTTATTAACTGCTTGTGCAACATCCATTGTAACAGTTCCAGTTTTAGGGTTTGGCATAAGACCTTTTGGTCCAAGTAAACGACCAACTTTACCAACTAGACCCATCAAATTTGGAGTAGCAATAAGTACGTCAAAGTTTATAACGCCTTTAGCTATATCATCAACAAAATCTTCAGCTCCAACTATATCAGCACCAGCTGCTTTAGCTTCATCAGCTTTTGCATCTTTTGCTATTACAGCAACTCTTACAGTCTTACCTGTACCAGCTGGCAACACTACAGATCCTCTAACCATTTGGTCTGCGTGTCTTGGATCGACGTTAAGTTTAAGTGCTATTTCAACTGTTTCATCAAATTTAGCAGATGACAATGTTTTAATTGTATCAACTGCATCATTTAAAGCATATATTTTATTAGAATCAACTTTTTTTAGTAATTCAGAAAATCTTTTTGTAACTTTTTTTGACATTAATTTCTCCGCATTTTTAAAGTGCTACCGCTATTTTTTAAAATCCCAGCGGTATTGGATTAATCGACTACGGTTATACCCATAGAACGAGCTGAACCAGAAATAATCTTAGCTGCTTGCTCTTTATCTTTAGTATTCATATCAACAATTTTTCTATCGACAATCTCAAGAATTTGTGCTTTTGTTAATTTGCCTACTTTATTTTTCAACGGATTATCCGCACCTTTAGTGATTCCAGCTGCTTTTTTAATCAAGTCAGTTGCTGGTGGTTGTTTTGTTACGAATGTAAAACTTTTATCAGCATAAACTGTGATAACAACTGGAATATTGTATCCAGCCATATCTTTAGTTCTTTCGTTAAATGCTTTACAAAATTCCATAATATTTACACCTTGTTGACCTAGTGCAGGACCAACTGGTGGACTTGGATTAGCCTTTGTAGCTGCAATTTGTAATTTGATTTCGCCTACAACTTTTTTAGCCATAAACTTTCTCCTTAAACTTATACTATCTTTTCAACTTGTGAATATAAAATCTCAACTGGTGTACTTCTTCCAAATATAGAAACATTAAGACGAAGTTTACCATGAACCATATCATACTCTTCAACCGTTCCATTAAAATTGGCAAATGGTCCTTCAGTAACGCGGACAATTTCACCTGTTTCAAATGAAATTTTTGGTTTAGGAGCTGCTCTTTTGTTAACTTTTTCTAATATTAAATCAATATCTTTATCACTCAAAGGAGTTGGCTTTTTAGATTCACCAATGAATCTACCAACCTTAGGAAGTGATTGAATTTTTTGCCAAAGAGCTGTGTCTAAATCTAAATGAGCAAAAGCATAACCGGGGTATAAGCTTCTTTCATTTATTTTTTGCTTTCCATTTTTAATTTCAATCACATCTTCTGTAGGAACTATAACTTCTAAAAGTTGTTTTTCTATACCATGATCGCGAACTAAATTTTCTATAGCTCTTTTAACACTCATTTCACTACCAGCATAGGTTTGAATAGCATACCATTTATGCGCCATTTTTATTCCTTATGCAAGTTTTGATACAGTAAATGACATTATCAAATCAACCAAAGCTAAAAATAGAGAAACTATAGCTACAACAGCAAAAACTGTTATAAATGCATTTCTTATTTGCTCTTTGGTAGGAAAAATAACCTTGCCAATCTCTGCTCTTGATAATTTAAAATAACTTATAAATTTTTCCATATTTAACCTTTTGTGGCAGGGCAGGAGGGATTCGAACCCCCAACCATCGGATTTGGAATCCGGCGCTCTACCGTTGGAGCTACTGCCCTATTGGCATACAGTTAAGAAGTATATGCCTTATTTAAGTTTAACTTCTTTATGCACTGTATGTTTTTTTAATCTTGGGCAATATTTTTTAAGTTCTAACTTTTCAGTTGTTTTTTTACTGTTTTTAGTAGTTGTGTAATTAATATCATTACATTCAACGCACTTCAAACCGATTTTAACTCTATTTGCACTTGCCATTAATAAATCCTTATTTAACTAGTGCGAGCCGAAGCCCGCAACTATAAAAATTAAGCTAATATTTTAGATACAACGCCTGAACCAACAGTTCTACCACCCTCACGGATCGCAAATCTTGTTCCATCTTCAAGCGCTACTGGAGCAATTAGCTCAACAGTAATTTTTAGGTTATCACCAGGCATAACCATCTCTGTACCTTCTGGTAGAGTGATTGAACCAGTAACATCTGTTGTTCTTACATAGAATTGTGGTCTATAGTTGTTAAAGAATGGAGTATGTCTACCACCCTCTTCTTTAGTCAAGATATAAACTTCACCCTCGAATTTAGTGTGAGGAGTGATTGATTTTGGCTTACAAAGAACCATACCTCTTTCAACATCCTCTTTCTTAGTACCACGTAAAAGAACACCAACGTTATCACCAGCCTCGCCTTGATCCATTTCTTTTCTAAACATCTCAACGCCAGTAACTGTTGTAGTTTGTGTATCTCTGATACCTACGATTTCGATTGTATCGCCAACTTTAACGATACCTTTTTCAATTCTACCAGTAACAACTGTACCACGACCTGAAATTGAGAATACATCTTCAATTGGCATCAAGAAGTCTTTATCAGTTGCACGAACTGGAGTTGGAATATAGCTATCAACTGCAGCCATAAGATCCATAATTTTAGCTGACCATTCACCATCAGTACCAGCTTTAGCTTCTTCAAGAGCTTGAAGAGCAGAACCGCTTACGATTGGAGTATCATCACCTGGGAAATCATATTCGCTTAGAAGCTCTCTAATTTCCATTTCAACTAACTCTAGAAGTTCAGCGTCATCAACCATATCAGCTTTGTTCATGAAAACAACTATATATGGAACACCAACTTGGCGAGATAGAAGAATGTGCTCTCTAGTTTGTGGCATTGGACCATCAGCCGCAGAAACAACTAGAATAGCACCGTCCATTTGAGCAGCACCAGTAATCATGTTTTTAACATAGTCGGCGTGGCCTGGGCAGTCGACGTGTGCATAGTGGCGATTTTCAGTCTCATACTCAATGTGAGAAGTAGCGATTGTAATACCTCTCTCTTTTTCTTCTGGAGCATTATCGATGTTATCGTAATCTTTAAGCTCAGCAAGACCTTTTCTTGAAAGAACAGCAGATATAGCAGCTGTTAATGTTGTTTTACCGTGGTCAACGTGACCAATAGTACCGATGTTTACGTGTGGCTTATTACGTGAAAATTTTTCCTTAGCCATTGTATCCTCCGTTATAAATTTTAACTTTTAAAATTTAAAGTTTGTATATTATGTATTTTCTTATTATATCTTAAATGGAGCTCATAGCGGGACTTGAACCCACGACCTCTTCCTTACCAAGGAAGTGCTCTACCTCTGAGCCATATGAGCGTTTCTAATAAGAAACAACTTAGCGTGGCAAAGCAGAGTTTTACAATAATAATACAAACACCAAAAAAACTTGTAGACTAGAATAACTGCATAATTTAAAGAATAGATAAATTAAGAAACAGCTCCCAGTCAAAAATCCAAATGGAGCGGGAAACGGGACTCGAACCCGCGACCCTCAGCTTGGAAGGCTGATGCTCTAGCCAACTGAGCTACTCCCGCAAATAGCAATGGTGGTGAGACGTGGATTCGAACCACGGAAGACAAAGTCAGCAGATTTACAGTCTGCCCTCGTTGGCCGCTTGAGTATCTCACCTAAAATGTAAAAAATTTGATTGCTATATGATATCTGGTCAAACACTGTAAAAATTAATGGAGCTGGTGAACGGAGTCGAACCGCCGACCTACTGCTTACAAGGCAGTTGCTCTACCAACTGAGCTACACCAGCACCTTTAACTTGTGAGCTGGAATTATATCTTATTTTTTATTTGATGTCAAGGGTTTTTTATCTTTTTATTGATAATTTTTAAATTATTAAAAATGAGTATAAATTTATAGCAAAATGGCAATAAATTAAAAAAATTAGCTAAAAAAATAAAAGATTAAAAAAATGATTTAAAATTAAAATTGTAGTGGCGGACAGAGAGGGATTTGAACCCTCGAAGCCCGATTAAGACTTGCACCCTTAGCAGGGGTGTGGTTTCAGCCGCTCACCCATCTGTCCTTAAAAAGTGAAATGCAATTATATCCCTAAGTCTCTTATAAAATGCTTAAATTTACAAATGAAAATTGCATTTTATATTTACTACTATGAATTTATATATGATAATATCTTTGCAGCTATCTCATTTGGTTTTTGTACTTGGTATATAGGGCGACCTACTACTATGAAATCAGATCTATTTTGAATAGCCATTTCAAGATTTGCCACTCTTTTTTGGTCGTTGCTAGCCTCACCAAAAGGACGTATGCCAGGAGTCAAAGTAATCAATTTATCGTTTGTAGCATTTTTGATCGCCAAACTCTCAAATACAGAGCAAACCATTCCATCAAGCCCACACTCATAAGCAATTTTAGAAAATCTACTCACACTATCACCAATATCAGCGCTATAAATTTCTCTAAAAGTTGGCTCATCGAAACTAGTCAAAGCAGAAACCCCAAGCACCAAAGGTCTATTTGGCAATTTTGCTAAACGCTCCATTACAGTGCTCATAGCGACCCTACCACTGCTAGCATGCAAATTTATCATATCAACGCCAAGCTTTGAGATAACCTCACAAGCATCAGCCATTGTATTTGGGATATCGTGTACTTTAAGATCCAAAAATATCTTGAAATCCCCAATATTTTTTAGCTCTTCTATAAATTTAGCCCCATCACGCAAATAAGCTCTAAGCCCGACTTTTAGCCAAAGATCAAGCCCCTTTAGCTCGCTAGCTAAATTTAAGCATTCATTTTTGCTCTCAAGATCCAAAGCGACGCAAAGTTTCATTTGGCTTTGTCCTTGCTTATAGCATCAAGAACGCCGTTTATTAGGCGAGTTGATGAATCACTTCCAAGCTCGTTTGCTAGTAAGATTGCTTCATTTATGATTATTGCGCCATCTATGTCGCTAAATTTGATCTCATAAGCCCCAAGTCTAAGTATGGCCCTTTCTACAGTTCCTATCTCTTCAAGTTTCCATTTGCCAAGGTGAGAGTTTAGCTCTTCATCTATCAAATTTAAATTATCCAAAACGCCATTATAAAGGCTTAAAGTAAAGCTTTTTTGGTCGTTTCTTATCTTTTTTTCTTCAAGAAATTCGCTTGAGAACTCCTCCATTTCGCTGCCCATTTCATTTGCATAAAGCAAGCTAACGACGCTTTGCCTTACTTGATGTCTTGTTGCCATATTAAGCCTTTATATTTTTGTATAAACTTAGAAGCTCTACTATTCCAGTCATCGCTTCAAAGCCCTTATTTCCAGCTTTTGAGCCTGCTCTTTCTATGGCTTGCTCGATGCTATCAACTGTCAAAACCCCAAATGTAACTGGTTTACCATATTTTAAAGTAACACTCGCAATGCCTTTTGTGGTCTCAGCACTCACGTAATCAAAATGTGGCGTACTTCCCCTAATCACAGCTCCCACGCAACACACTGCATCCCATTTGCCAGTGCTTAGAGCTTTTTCAAGCGCCATTGGGATTTCAAAAGCACCAGGTACAAGTATCAAATCTAGATTTTCTTCCTTGCCGCCATGTCTCAAAAACGCATCTTTTGCACCTTCAACCAATCTATCTGTTATTATATGATTAAATCTTGCATTGATTATTGCTACTTTTTCATTTCCACTTAGGCTTAAATTTCCTTCTATTACGTTCATATTTTCTCCTTAAATTATTTTCAACATTATAACACTAAAAATTATCAAAAAAAGATAAAAGCACTTTTTTGGGCTTAATTTTTCGTGATTGAAAAATACCCCCACAAAAACAGCTCCCACAGCACCTATACCAGTCCAAATAGCATAAGCCACAGACATAGCTATTACATTCATTGAGTAACTAAGTAAGCTTAAAGAAGAAGCAAAAGTAGCAACTAAAAATATAAAACTTGCAGCCTTTTTGACACCTTTAGCCTTCGCCATGTTGTTTAGAAAAATCACACCAACAACTTCGCAAAGCCCAGCTAAGAGCAAAGCAGCTATATAGATCACTTCTCTAGCCTTTTAAGCCCAAAAACTCCAGCCAACAAAGTGGCTATAAAAAATACTCTTAATAAATTTATCTCATTTCCATTATAATAGTCAGTCGCCATCTCAGCCAAAACTATAAAAAACGCACCAAACCCAACAAACAAAGTATAAGCCACGCTCGCTGGCAAATACTTAAATGCTTGCATAAATATAAAAAAACTAGCACAAACTAGCAAAGCCGTGATGCCGTATTCTAAATTTGAATTAGCGTGCTTTAGCCCATACGCCCAGCCACACTCGACAATAGCGCCGATTATTACAAAAACAAAACCTTTGTTTGACAAATTACATTCCTAAAACGTCGCGGATAGCTTTTACTTCGTTTATATTTTTTTCCAAAGCGTCCAAATTTAGCATATTTGGCCCATCACAAAGCGCCTCACAAGGATTGATGTGTGTTTCATAGAAAAATCCATCTACTCCCACGCTAGCAGCAGCTCTTGCAAGATAAGGGACAAATCTACTATCGCCGCCGCTTGTAGCTCCATTTGCGCTAGGCATTTGTACGCTATGAGTCGCATCAAAAATCACAGGCGCAAACTCACGCATGATGACTAAACTCCTCATATCTACGACTAAATTTCCATAACCAAAGGTGCTTCCCCTTTCACAAAGATAAACGCCATTTTGTTTAGCTACTTCATAGCCAAACTCACTCACGCCACGAGTTTCAAGGACTTTTTTTACGCTGTGTTTCATCGCATCTGGAGCTAAAAACTGACCTTTTTTGATATTTACCATCGCTTTTGTTTTAGCAGCAGCCACTAGCAAATCAGTCTGACGGCACAAAAACGCTGGAATCTGAAGAGCGTCAGCCACGTCAGCTACTGGAGCAGCTTGATAGCTTTCGTGAATGTCAGTTAAAATTTTATATCCAAACTCTTTTTTAACCTCATCAAGTATTTTGCAGCCCTCTTCAAGTCCAGGCCCTCTAAAGCTACTTATGCTAGTTCTATTTGCCTTATCAAAGCTAGATTTGAAATAAAAATCAATCCAGCCCATTTCGTTAAATTTAGCCAATTTCTCAGCGACTTTAAACACTAAATCTCTATTTTCGATGACACAAGGTCCAGCTATCAATATCATATTTTTTCCTAAAATTTTTGCCGATTTTAGCTAAATTCCACTAAATATTTGCTTACTTACTTCTCTTTAGCTATCAAAATTCCGCTAACGACAATCAAGCATATACCACACATTGCAGCCCAGTTTGGCAAACTATCACCAAGCAAAAGCCCAAAAAGCATACTAAATAAAACGTCACTGTAGCTGACAGCTGCCACAACTCCTGCTTTTCTGCTAGCTGCGTAAGCTTTGGTTAGATAAATTTGAAACCAAGCGCCACAAACTCCCATAAATGCTATATATATGAAACCAGTTAAATTTGGCATAGCAAATTTAGAAAATATAAAATCCAAATTTGCAGGCGAATAAAACTCACCCACAACCATACACAAAAGCGGTATAAGTGTCCCAAAAGTCATAAAAGATAAAACTATAATCCTAGTATCATAATATTTTCTAAGCTCTCTGATACTTGTATAAGCCATCGCCGCCCCAACACCACTCAAAAGCCCAACAAGGTCATTTTTGTTTAGCCCCAAATTTGGCTGGACGATAAAAACTATACCAATAAATCCGATAAAAATCGCAATCCAACCAAGCTTGCTAAGCTTTTCTTGGAACAAAAACATAGCGATGATAGCTGTAAAAATCGGAGCTGTTTTTTGAAATGTAAAAGCTGTAGCAAGATTTATTTGAGCGACATTATAAAAAAATGCAAGCAAACCAAGAGTGCCTATAACTCCACGAAAAATAAGCACAAATGGTCTGCCACCTTTTTGGTGAAGTGGTTTTTTGCCAAGTGCAAAAAGTATGAGAACAAAGCCGATTGCATTTCTAAAAAACACAACTTCAATCGAGCTCATATCACTACTTAAAAGTTTAGCAAAAGCCCCAGTAGCCGCAAAAAGCAGTGAAGCAATAAGCATATAATAAATACCTAAATGTCTCATCAAAAAACTTCTATACATAGATAATCCTAAAATTATTTTTAAATTTAATTATTAATTAAAGCCCAAATATTAGCATTTACTTGCATAATAATTTATAAATTTAGCTAATTTTAGGTATAATTGACCAATTTTCAAAGGGATTATATGAAAAAAATTATACTTATAGGGCGTCCTAATGTCGGAAAAAGTTCGCTCTTTAACAGACTTGCTAGACAAAGAATCGCCATCACAAGTGACGTGAGCGGCACCACAAGAGATACAAATAAAGCCGAAATTACTATAGATGATAAAAGCTGTATTTTGATAGATAGCGGTGGACTTGATGAGAGCAATGAGCTGTTTAAAAATGTCAAAATCAAAACACTAAGCGAAGCTAAAAACGCTGATATAATCGTATTTATGGTAGATGGAAAAATGCTACCAGATGATATAGATAAGAAGTTTTTTTATGAATTATCAAGCCTAAATAAACCAATAGCACTTTGTGTAAATAAAGTTGATAGCAAAAAAGATGAAGAAAGAAGCTGGGAGTTCAATGAATTTGGCGCCAAAACGGTTTTTAACCTATCAGTTAGCCACAATATCGGCACAGATGAGCTATGTGCGTGGATCTACAACTTCCTTCCAAAAGAGACATTAAAAGCAGATACTAGCGAATTTGACGAGTTTTTAGATGATTTTGATGAAAAAGGCGAAATAGACATCCAAAAACCAGCAGTTGATTACGAAACCAAAAACATAAATGTCGGAATAATCGGCCGCGTAAATGTCGGCAAATCAAGCCTTTTAAATGCTCTGGTTAAAGAAAATCGCTCAGTAGTAAGCACCATCGAAGGAACCACGATAGATCCAGTAAATGAGAGCTTTGTCTATGAAGATAGGGTTTTTGAGTTTGTAGATACTGCAGGTATCAGAAAACGTGGCAAAATCGAAGGAATCGAGAGATTTGCACTCAATAGAACAGAAAAAATACTTGAAAACTCAGACATCGCCTTACTTGTCCTTGATGCAAGCCAGCCTCTAACAGAACTCGATGAGAGAATCGCTGGAATCGCTGCTAAATTTGAGCTTGGAGTTATCATCGTTTTAAACAAATGGGACAAAGATCATGATGAATTTGACAAGGTGGTTTATGAGCTAAGAGATAAATTTAAGTTTCTTGCTTACGCTCCAGTTGTCAGTGTTTCAGCACTTGGCGGCAAAAGAATACACAAAATCTACCCACTAATTCTTGAAGTCTACAAAAACTACACCCAAAAAATCAAGACTTCAAGACTAAATGAAGTCTTGCAAGACGCTATTTCTTGCCACCCAATCCCAAGAGATCATGGCAAAATCGTTAAAATATTTTATGGTGCTCAGTTTGGTTTCGCACCACCAAAAATAGCTTTAGTCATGAACAAACCAAGATCTTTGCACTTTAGCTATAAACGCTATCTTTTAAACAAATTAAGAGAGAGCTTCGAGCTAAATGGAACTCCAGTCGTGCTAATACCAAAAAATCGTGGCTCAAATGACGAGGAAAACAATGAAAATTGATAAAAATATAGTTTTAATCGGTTTTATGGGCGTTGGAAAAGGCACTATAGCAAGAGAACTAGCCAAGCAAACGGGGATTTTTGCCATCGATGGCGACGATATGATTGAGAGCTTTGCAAATAAAAAGATAAAAGAAATTTTTGAAGATGATGGCGAAGATGAGTTTAGAAAAATAGAGTTAAATTTAGCCAAATTTCTAGAAAAATCAGTTTCAAATGCTATTATTTCCACAGGTGGTGGATTTTATAAAGTAAAAAATTTAAACAAAATCGGTACCGTAATTTACCTAAAATCTAGCTTTGAAAAAATCATCGATAGAATGAAAAAATCAAGTAATTGTGAGAAAAAATTTGCCAAAAGACCGCTTTTATCAAATTTAGAAAAAGCCAAAGAGCTTCACGATCAAAGAGATAAAGAGTATGAGAAAAAGGCTGATTTTGTAGTTATTATAGAAGACAAATCCGCAAAACAAATCGCAAAAGAGATAATCAAATTTATCCAAAAAGGTAAGAATTGAGCACTCAAAATATAGTTTTGAGCGGATTTATGGGAAGCGGCAAAAGTACCATAGCTAAAGCTTTGGCTACAAATTTGGATAAATTTATGCTTGATTGCGACTATATTTTAGAGGGTTTTAACGCAATGAAGGCTAAAGATATGAGGGCTAAATTTGGTGATTTGGCATTCAAAATTAGCCAAGAAAAAATGTTTTTGTTTTTGAAAAACAGTGTCAAAAACTCAGTCATCGCAACTGGCGGAAATATGCACTGGCTAAGCTTAAACGAACTTGGGGTAAATTTTTACTTAAAAACTAGCTTTGAAACTATCATTGATAGGCTTTCAAAAGATAAAAATGAGCTAGAAAAAAGACCAATCTTTCAAGATATGCAAAAAGCTTGCAAGCTACACGTTCAAACACAAGATAAATTTAGTCAAATGGCTGATTTTACCATTGTTACAGATGATAAATCAATAGAGCTTGTAAAGGACGAGATTTTAAATTTAATAAAGGAAAAATTATGAGAACATTGACTGGACTTCAGCCTTCAGGGAAGTTCCATTTAGGCAATTATTTTGCTAGTATAAAACCTATGGTAGAAGCTCAAAATTTAGGCAAAGATGATATGTTTATGTTTATCGCAAATTATCATGCCATGACTTCAGTAAGCGAAGCAAAGAAACTAAAAGACGCTACTTTTGAGGCTGCGGCTGCGTTTTTAGCTCTTGGCATAGACCCAGACAAATCGACATTTTGGGTGCAAAGCGATGTAAAAGAGGTCTTGGAGCTTTACTGGATTTTGAGTCAGCTCACGCCTATGGGCTTGGTCGAGCGTGCTCATGCTTACAAAGACAAAGTGGCAAAAGGCGCTGAGGCTCATCATGGGCTTTTTAGCTATCCAGTTTTGATGGCTGCTGATATATTGCTTTTTAATTCAAATTTAGTCCCAGTTGGCAAAGATCAGATCCAGCACGTCGAAATAGCAAGAGATTTGGCACTTAAATTTAACAACGCTCATGGCGAGATTTTTGTCTTACCTGAGGCTAAAGTTGAGGCAAACATAGCCACAGTTCCAGGAACAGATGGAGCCAAAATGAGTAAAAGCTACGGAAATACAATAGATATTTTCAGTGACGCAAAGACGCTTAAAAAACAGTGCTCTAGCATAGTGACTGACTCGACTCCACTTGAAGAGCCAAAAGAGTGGAAAACCTGCAATGTCTTTGCAATTGCTAAGCTATTTTTGGATGACGCAGGTCAAGCTGAGCTAGCTAAAAGATACGAAAAAGGCGGCGAAGGATATGGGCATTTTAAAATGTATTTAAATGAGCTTGTTTGGAACTATTTTGGCGATGCTAGAGATAAATTTGATTATTACATAAATCACAAAAATGAAGTTTATGAGATGCTCGACACTGGTGCGAATAAAGCCAGAAAAGTAGCTAGGGCGACTATGGAAAAAGTAAGAGACGTAGTTGGAATTTATAGATAGGAAAGACGATGATAAATTTAAAATTAATTGAAACAAACTTTGATGAGTTTAATGCCAAACTAAAGGCAAAAAAGGTTGATGAAGGCGTTTTAAAGCTACTTTTAGACACTCATAATGAGCTAAAACAAAAGAGACAAGAGCTAGAAAATCTCCAAGCAATCCAAAATGCAAAATCAAAAGAGGTCGGAAATCTAGCTAGAAATGGCGGAGATGTATCGTCTCTAAAAGCCGAGCTCGAAGAAAATAAAAAATCCATGCAAAATGCTGCAAATTTAGTAAATGAACTTGAAGCTAAACTAGACCTTGTCGCTAGTCGTGTGCCAAATATAATAGACGATGATGTTCCATTTGGAGCTGATGAAGATGAAAATGTCTGCATCAAGACAGTTCTTGAGCCGACTAAATTTAACTTCAAACCAAAAGAGCATTTTGAGCTTGGAGAGAGCCTTGGTTGGCTTGACTTCACCACTGGTGCCAAGCTTGCTGGCAGCCGTTTTACCGTGCTTAGAGGAGTTGGGGCTAGACTTAGTAGAGCGTTAGTTAATTTTATGATTGATTTTAATACTTCAAGAGGATTTGAGCTAGTAAATGTACCGTTTTTAGTAAATTCAAACACACTTTATGGCACAGGACAACTACCTAAATTTGAAGAAGATTTATACAAAATGAGAGATGAAGACTTGTATCTTATCCCTACAAGTGAAGTTCCAGTGACAAACATATATAATAACGAAATCATTCCAGTAGAAAATCTGCCTATCAAAATGACTTGCTATTCTGCTTGTTTTAGACAAGAAGCAGGAAGCGCTGGACGTGATACTCGTGGCATGATACGCCAACACCAGTTTGAAAAAGTAGAGCTCGTGAGCATAACAACTCCAGAACAAAGCTCAAAAGTCCTTGATGATATGATAAGCTGTGCTTCAGATATGCTTAGTGCTCTTGGGCTTCCTCACAGACACATGATGCTTTGTAGCGGAGATCTTGGATTTAGTGCAGCTAAGACTATCGATCTTGAAGTTTGGCTTCCAGGTCAAGGCAAATACAGAGAGATAAGCTCTATCTCAAATACTAGAGATTTCCAAGCAAGACGTGCTAAAATCCGCTTCAAAGATGGTAAAAAAAATAGCTTAGTAAATACGCTAAATGGCTCAAGTCTCGCAGTAGGCAGAACATTAGTAGCTATCATGGAAAACTATCAAAATGAAGATGGAGCAATAAGCATACCAGAAGTTCTTAAAAAATATATGTAAGGCTAAAAAGTGGCAGACGTAGAGCAAACCAAAGATGATGAAGTAGTCATACTTCAAAAAGATGAAGAGCAAAAAGATGAAGGCATAATCCCTCTTGAAGAATTAGACAAAAAAGAGGAAGTGCAACCAGAAATCAAAGATGAAGAGAAGCCAAAAAGCAAGCTCATAATCTTTGGTGCAGCTGGGGCGTCTTTGCTTGTTTTTATAATCATCATCTTAATCTTTGCTCTAAGAAGCAGCGATAGTGAGCCTGAGATGCCAACTACCACGCCAACTGAGCCAAAACAGACAATAACTCAGAAATTTAATCCATCAAAAATAGACGACCTAATAAAAAAAGCAAATAGCCTTTATGAAAGTGGAAATAAATTTGAAGCACTAAAAATTTATGAAAATATAGCAATATATAATGAAGCCTTATCAAACTATAATCTTGGCGTATCGCAGATGAATCAAGGCAGATTTGAAGAGGCTATTGGATCATTTAAAAAAGCCATAGAAAATCAAGAAAATACTTCTGCTAGTGCTTTGAATGCTGCTATATCTGCACTTGAGCTTAAAAATGACAAGCTTTTTAAATATTATATAGACATCGCTGGAGCGTTTTTATCTCAAGAATCAGACTCGGTTTTATATGATCACTATAATGCACTTATAAATTTTTATAAAGGATATTATATTGAAGCTTTATATATTTTAGATAGTATGGGCGAAGGCAAATACTATGAAAACCAAAAAAACTATATAAAATCAAAAATTTTAAGCTACATATATCAAGATAAAGATGCCATAAAATCGCTTGAGCTCATAAATGGATACAATCCAAATTTGCCACTTGGACTTCTTTATGCAAGAACAGGACAATATGACGCCGCTCTAAAGCATTTAAACAAGGCGTTAGTCGATGAAAAAAATCAAAATTTGATAAAGCTTGCCATCTCTTTAGTCAATATCAAAATTGGCAATTTTGAATCGGCGGCTCTAAATTTAAAAAGCATAAACGACCAAAATCAAACATTTATCACAGCAACTTATCCTATCAAAGCTATTTTAAAACCAGATTTTTTCGATATAGATATAGCTCAAAAAAACTTTAGTATTAATACTTTTTTTGATACAAGAAATGTCTATGAAATGCTATTTTATTTTGCGCCTTATAAGGTTTTTGATGCTAAGCAGACGATTGATTATATAAGAAAAGGTGGAATTAGCGCATTTGTAGATGAAAACGCACAGGCTGATGAATACCTAAAAACAAGCAGCATCATATCAAAGGTAAATTTAAATATTTCAAAGACTATAGCAAAAGCTTTGAATTATGATTTAAGAGAAGCAAATAAGGAGTTTTTAGATATCATAAATATCTACTCAGGGCACTCTATCTTACACTACAATCTAGCTCTTACTTACGCTCAGCTTGGCAACTTCGCGCAAGCCTATAAGCACTTTATCACAAGCTATCACTTAGATCCAAGCAACTATCTTAGTGGAGTTTTTGCCATCACGACTTCGAGCATGATAGGAAAAACAAATGCCAAACTCATAGAAGAGGTCTTAGAAAATCTAAATCAAGATGGAAATATAGAGCCAAATAATATATATGAAGCCATTATTCAGCTAGTTCTTGGCAACGAAAATGCCCTTCTTAGATGGCTTGAAAATGATAAAAGCGAACAAGTTTTAGACCTTTCATTTGCCTCAATAATAGCCCATATATCTGGTCTAAACCAAATAGCCATACAAAAAACTGAGAAACTAAAAGAGATTTTGCCTAATGATATCATTACAAATATATTATATTTTACAACTAGATTTACTGGAAATAATATAAAAGAATATGCAAAAAATGTTCAATACAACTATTTTAGCAATAATCTAAATTCAAAATCATTTTACGGTGGGCCAAATATAGTAAGAGTTCAATATATAAAACTTCTTCAAATAGCAGGACTTTTGGACGTGCAAAGAGATAAGATAAAAGCTGATTTGGACAATGCTTCGAGTGATTATCAAAATATCATGCAAACATTAGCATATATAGATCTATTTACCAGAAATTATGAAGAATCCTATACAATTTACAATGAGCTGATAAACAAATATGAGATGAATGACGCAAATACTCTATTTTTAGCAAGCGTGGCTAGCATAGGAGCAAACCACCCAGAAAGTGCCATAGGATACATCAGACTGTCAAAAATAATAGATCCGACTTCGGTAGAAAATATCATAGCACTTGCTTTGCTCTATCAAGAGGTCGGAAATATCGATGCCGCAGTCGGTCAGTATAATATACTAAAAGACAACGGCTATCAAAGTAAGTTTTTTACCTTTAAGCTTTTAGATCCAGAGCTTTGAATCAAGCTCTGGCAACTTAGCTATTTATTTTTCATAGATAAATAGCTGTTTAGTGCGCCTATATATGCTTTAGCGCTAGCTAGCATTGTATCGATATCAAGTCCATGCCCTATAGTCGGCACTGAGTTTTCAAATGCTACTTTAACTGTTACTTTTGCAAGTGCGTCTTTACCTTGAGAAACTGCACCTACTTTATAATCTTTTAGTTCGCCATTCACTCCACTTATTCTATCAATAACCTTAAATATCGCATCTGCTGTGCCATTTCCTAAAGCCGCGTCTTGTATGATTTCATCTTCAAATTTAATACTTATGGCTGCACTTGCGTGACCTGCATTGCATGAGCTTGTGCTTAGCTTTTCTATATCATAAATTTGAGGGACTTTTGTGATTTCGCTACTTACAAGCGCTCTTATATCATCATCAAAAATCTCTTTTTTCTTATCGCATAGATCTTTAAATTTAATAAATGCGTCATTTAGTTCATCATTGTCAAGATCAAAGCCTAAATTTATAAGCTTGTCTTTGAAAGCGTGACGACCACTGTGTTTGCCAAGAACCAAACTATTTTTTTCAGCTCCGATATCTTCAGCTTTGATGATTTCATAAGTTTGAGCGCATTTTAAGACGCCATCTTGGTGAATGCCGCTTTCATGGGCAAAAGCATTTTTGCCTACTATTGCCTTGTTTGGTTGTGGCTCAATGCCTGTGATACTAGCCACCAAACGGCTTGTAGCGTAAATCTCTTTTGTCACAATATCAGTATAAAGTGGTGCAAATACATCATTTCTGGTTCTTATAGCCATGACTATCTCTTCAAGAGCGGCGTTTCCAGCTCTTTCCCCTAGTCCGTTTATCGTACATTCCACCTGTCTTGCACCAGCTTGGACGCTAGCTAGAGTATTAGCCACAGCAAGACCCAAATCATTGTGATTATGCACTGAAATAATAGCGCGATCACCAATAAAATCTACCATTTCTTTTATCATCACAGCTATTTCATTTGGAAGTCTAAAGCCCACGGTATCTGGCAAATTTAGCGTCCTTGCTCCAGCTTCAACCACAGCAGCGCAAATTTCTTTTAAAAATACTATATCGCTTCTTCCAGCATCTTCACAGCTAAACTCAACATCATCAACAAAAGTTTTAGCATAGCTAACTGCTTCAACTGCTTTTTTGATTACTTGATCTGGAGTCATTTTAAGTTTATGCTCCATGTGTATTGGGCTTGTCGCTATAAAAGTATGAATTCTTTTATTTTTTGCTGGAGCTATCGCTTCGCCAGCTGCTTTTATGTCGTTTTGCAAAGCTCTTGCAAGACTCGCAACTCTTATATTGCTAACTTGTTTTGCTATTTGATTTATCGCATCAAAATCGCCACTACTAGCAGCAGCAAATCCAGCCTCCATCACATCTACGCCAAGACGCTCAAGCTGAAGTGCGATTTGAATTTTTTCTTCTGTATTCATAGAAGCGCCAGGGCTTTGTTCGCCATCTCTTAATGTTGTATCAAATACTATTATTTTATTCTTATCCATTTTATTTTCCTATTAAAGTTTGTAAATTTATTGCATTATAGCAAAGACTGGTTTATTATTAGATTAAATTTAGTTATTAATAATTATTATCGCAGCAGATTAAGGAGAGAGAGTTTATAGATAAATATATAAATTTTATTTGAAATACGCGTCGTCATTCGTTCTCCTTGTTGATAAATTTGATATTTTTAGCAAAGCAAATTGCCCAAACGGCTCTTATTATACCATAAATTACATAAAGCGTGATAAGAGCGGTTGCACTTTCTAGTGGATACAAATATAGCATAGAAAATACTAAAACTAGCATCACAAGAGCTTTTATATAATTTGCCCTTTTGAAATCGACCTTTTTAAAGCTAGGATAGCGGACATTTGATACCATAAGTACCGAAAGTCCACCCACTATAAAGATAAAAATCCACTCAAAACCATGCATAAAATCATAACTTGTATAAATCCCAACCCAAAATGCACACACTATCGCCGCACTTGGTATAGGAAGCCCGATAAATACATTTGGCTCATAAGTTCCAGTCATTACATTAAACCTTGCAAGCCTTATAGCGCCAAACACCACAAAAACAGCTGCAAGAAGCGAGCCAAAGCGACCAAAATAATGACCTATACTAAAATAAAAAAGCATAGCAGGAGCCACGCCAAAAGCCACTAAATCAGCCAAGCTATCAAACTCAACACCAAATTTAGAAGTAGTTTTAGTGAGCCTTGCTACTCTGCCATCAAGCCCATCAAGGACAAGAGAAAGCACAATATATATGATAGCTTTGCCATACTGTCCATTCACAGATGCAATGATACTAATAACTCCTAAAAACGCACTTCCAGCTGTAAATAAATTTGGTAATATATATATTAATTTTGGCTTATTTTCCACTATTTATCTCCTAAAAATCCGATAAGTTCAGTAGCTTTTATACTATTTCCAACAGAAACATTCAGCCTTGTATCGGTTGGCAAAAATAGACTAACTCTACCAGATACGATAAAACCAAATCTCCTACCGGCCTTTAGCTCTTTTATATTTTCAAAATGAACTTTTCTTCCAAAGCCCAAATTTACTCTCACTATGACTTCTTTGCCAGATATATCACAAACCAAAGCCATTCTCGAATTAATAAGGTTTTTATTCACATCATTAGATAGTAAATTTAGACCATCTTTTGCTCTAATCTCTTTGATTTTCAAATTTGCAATAGATCTTAAAACTCCTGAGTCAAAAAGACTATTTTTTATCATAATCTCTGTATATTCTTTGGAGTTATATATACTTTTTTTGATATATTCTATCTTGCCATCTACCGGAGAAAGCACGGCATTTTCATCATCGATAGCCGGAAGTCTTTCTGGATTTCTATATATAAAAATAGAAAGTAAAAGTAAAAATCCAAAAAGATATTCGCAAACACCAAATAAAAGTGATAAGATAAATAATCCTGCAAATATTGCAACTTTTGAATATCCGTATTTGCTTATCACTTTTAAATTATCCATTTGCTATTCCTTATTTTTTGCTTCTAATATATCACTATTTTCGTCTTTTTCATCTATTAGTCTACTTTGTAGGCCGTTTTCTTCTTCATACTCTTTTATGATTTGACGAACTTTCGCACCCTCTATAGTTTCTTCTTCGTAAAGCGCTTCAACCATTTTTTCTATAGCCCCTTTGTATAGCTCAAGCGTAGCTACCACACTCTCAAATCTCTCTTGTAAGAAATTTTTAACATATTCATCAAGCTTGTGAGCCATATCGTCGCTATAATCTTTTATGCTTTGACCGCCATTTAAGAACATATTTCTTTGTTTTTCAAGCACCATAAGTCCAGCTACATCTGTCATACCATACATAGATATCATAGCTTTTATAATATCTGTTGCACGCTCTAAGTCATTGCTAGCTCCTGTGCTTATCTCTTTTATAAACACATGTTCAGCAGCGCGACCCCCCAAAAGCACATCAACTTTAGCTATAAGCTCATGCTTTTGCATAAGAAATTTATTCTCTTCTGGTGTGTTTAGAGTATATCCAAGTGCAGCGATACCTCTTGGGATAACTGAAACTTTTGTGACCTTATCTGCACCTTTGGTGGTTTCTGCTATAAGAGCGTGTCCACACTCATGGTATGTGACTATTTTCTTTTCTTTTGGATTTATGCGACGAGATTTTTTCTCAAGTCCTGCGATAGCTCTCTCAACTGCTTCGACTAAATCTTGTTGTTCGATGTTGCTTTTGCTAGCACGACCTGCTAAAAGTGCCGCTTCGTTTATGATATTTGCAAGGTCAGCTCCAGCAAGTCCAGCTGTCAAGCGACCTATCTCATCCATGTCTACATTTTTAGCTAGTTTTACCTCTTTGCTATGGACATTTAGTATCTCAACCCTGCCTTTGAAATCTGGTTTATCAACTAAAACTTGTCTATCAAAACGACCCGGTCTTAAAAGTGCTGCGTCCAAAACCTCAGGTCTATTTGTAGCTGCTAAGACTATAACTGGACTTTTGTCGCTATCAAATCCATCCATTTCAGCTAGAAGTTGATTTAGAGTTTGCTCTCTTTCATCATTTCCACCCATCATAGCTCCAGCAGATCTGCTTTTACCAATGGCGTCAATTTCATCTATAAATACAATAGCTGGGGCTTCTTTTTTAGCATTTTCAAACAAATCCCTTACGCGGCTTGCTCCAACGCCCACAAACATCTCTATAAAGCTCGATCCTGAAACTGAGAAAAACGGCACATCAGCTTCGCCTGCTACTGCTTTAGCAAGAAGTGTTTTACCAGTGCCTGGAGGTCCTACAAGTAAAACGCCTTTTGGTATTTTGGCTCCAAGTCTTATATAACGCTCTGGATTTTTAAGGAAATCCACTATCTCTTTAACCTCTTCTTTAGCCTCTTCTACGCCAGCTACATCGCCAAATTTGACCTTTGGTCTTTCGCTATTTACTAACTTTTTGCTACTTCCCATTCCAAGAATGCCACCACCCATATTTTTTTGCATTCTGCTAGCAAGAAACATCCAAATTCCAAAAAATATAAATATAGGTATCACCCAAGAAAATAACATATCACTTAGCCAGTTTGTTTCGCTATATGCTTCGTATTTCACGCCTTCACTCTCAAGCAATGGAACTAGTGTTTGATCATTTACCTTTTTAGTTATAAACGAGCCACCATTCCCGCTTGCTTTGATAGTTGTTTGTCCGATTGCGACTTGATTTATCTGTTTGCTTTTGATAAGTTCTTTTAGTTCAGAGTAAGTTATTGTCTTAGAAGCTGTGTTTGAGCCAAATTCACTCATGCCATCAGGCGCAAAACTTCTAAATACAAGAACCATTATTATAGCAAATGCAGCAAATACTAAAATAGGATTTTTATTGAAAAAATTTCCATTATTATTTTGCTGATTTTTGTTGTCGTTATTTTCCATCTTTTTCCTTATTTTTTAAATATAAAGCTTTCCCACTCGTTTAGAGTGATATTTTCTACAAGCGTAAGATCTTTGAATGTATCTAAAATCCTATCTTTGTATTTTGTTAGAATACCAGACAAAATTAAATAACCATTATCATTTATGGAATTTTTCAGATCTTTGCTTAAAAGAAATATAACATCAGCTATAATATTTGCAACAACAATATCGTATTTTTTATCAGCATCTGTGATAGAACCAGTCCAAATTTGGTTAAATTTAACGCCGTTTTTTTGAGCATTTTCTTGTGAGCTAAGCACTGCAAGCTCATCGGTATCACAAGCGTCCACGCTTACTCCAAGCTTCGCAAGAGCTATGCTTAAAATGCCACTTCCACATCCCACATCAACAGCTGATAAATTTTGGTTTGTAGATATGAATTTACTTATCAAATTTAAGCAAGAATTTGTGCTTTCGTGATGACCTGATCCAAAAGCAAGTGCTGGATCTATGATGATATCTATAAGCCCATTTTTAGGCTCTTCCCAGCTTGGTCTTATGTAAAATTTACCTACTTCAAGAGGCTTTATGCCTTTTTTATACTCATTAATCCAGTCTATGTTGTCTTTTTGGACTATGTTTGTAGATATATCAAATTTAGCCTTTTTAGCAAACTCTTCTAAGCCCCATTTGATATCTTCAAGCTCATCTTCATCTCTAATTATAAAGCCATCAGGCAACTCTTCTACGCATGTTACGCCAAGTTCAAAGGCAAAATCTTTTAGGATTTCATAATGCGAACTTTGAACTTTTAATTCAAAAAATTTTTCTTTCATTAACTAAGTACGTCTTCAAGTTTTTCTTTTAAAACTTGTGGGGTGAATGGTTTTACGATATAGTTATTCACACCAGCTTTCAAAGCCGTTATAACCTCTGCTTTACCACCTTCAGTAGTTACCATAATGATTGGCATATCTTCATATTTTGACTCTGCTCTGACCTTTTTGACAAGTTCTAGTCCGTTCATTTCAGGCATATTCCAATCAGTAATCAAAACGCTAATATCAGGATTTTGTTGCAAAATATCCCAAGCCTCAAGTCCATGCTCGGCTTCTAAGATATCTTTATGTCCAAGTCTTTGAAGTGTATTTTTTATAATTCTTCTCATAGTAGAGCTATCATCAACAACGAGTAACTTCACTAACGATCCTTTCGTAAATTTGAGCTATTTTATCAGAATTTAGTTTTAAAAAAACTTTAATCATCTATAAAGCGATTTTAAAAGCCTCTTTTAAGTCGATTTTGCCTTCATAATACGCCTTGCCAACGATAGCCCCAGCTATACTTTTGTTAGCTTTTAAGCTAATTATGTCTTCTATGCCTTTTACGCCGCCACTTGCTATGGTATCAACTCCACTTGCATTTGCGATGCAAGCTGTGAAATCCACATTTACTCCACTTAGCATTCCATCTTTGCTAATATCAGTAGCTATAATGGCATCTACGCCAGCGTCTGCGTACAATTTGGCAAGATCGGTTGCTCTTACTTTGCTTACCTCAGCCCAGCCTTCAACTGCTACAAAGCCATTGTTTGCGTCTATTCCGACTGCTACTTTGTATTTTTTGGCTACTAGTTTTACAAAATCTGGATTTTTCAGAGCAATTGAGCCTAAAATAACTCTGTAAATACCTAAATTTAGATAGTCTTGTATCCTTTTTTCATCTCTTATACCGCCACCAATTTCTATTTTCAAATTTGTCTGACTGGCGATTTTTTCTATTATTTTAGCATTTACTGGCTCACCTGCAAACGCACCATCGAGGTCTACTATATGAAGCCAGCTTGCCCCCATATCTTCAAACTCTTTTGCAAGCTCCCAAGGCCTGTCTGAGTAGATTTTTGCACTATCCATAAGCCCTTTTGTAAGTCTTACGGCCTTGCCTTCTTTTAGATCAATTGCAGGTAAAATATCCATTATAACTCCGTGAAATTTTTTATAATCTTTAGCCCATTTTCGTGTGATTTTTCTGGGTGTGGCTGGAAACCATAAACATTGTCTTTGTAAATCGCACTTACAAACTTATAGCCGTAATTTGTAGTGGCTAAGACCTGATTTGCAGGACAAATTGCGTGGTATGAATGCACGAAATACAAATACGCTTGTTTGTTTAAACCTTTATTTACCTTGGTTTGAGCTTTGAAATCACATACATTCCAGCCCATATGAGGGACTTTTAGATATTTATCAAATTTAGCTTCGTCAAATTTAACCACGCTGCCTTCCATAACTCCAAGCCCGTCATGTTCACCAAACTCAAATCCCTTTTCAAATAAAAGCTGCATTCCAAGACAAATCCCTAAAAACGGCTTTCCTGTTTTGATAAACTCAAGTATGGCACTATCTAAATTTGAGCTTTTAAGCTTATTCATCGCGTCCCCAAAAGCCCCAACTCCAGGAAGCAAAAGCTTGTCATAATTTTTAAGCTCATTTGCGTCGCTTACTAGTTCGCTTTTTGCCCCCACGTAGCTAAAAGCATTGATAACGCTTCTGATATTTCCAGCACCATAATCAATTATCCCTATCAAATTTACTCCTTTTTGACGACCATAAATACACGCTAAGCGAAATCATCAAAAGAGCAACTCCTCCGATGAGATAGATCGCGTATATTATTTCACTTGGATTTGTGATAGCGAATTTAAACACAAGCATTAACGCTTCAATAGCTAGAGCTATAATGATACTACCGACGAACCTAACCATAGTCCTACTAACGCCGTCGTTTGAATGATGAGATTTACCCAAAACCTCAGCTTCAAAAATCGCCTTTACAAGATCAAAAATCGCCAAAGCCAGAGTCAAAACTATGGTCGATTCAAAAACTTCGCTAATATTTATATCATGAAAACTTTTTAAAACAAAACTCTTAACGCCATGTATAAAAAGCACGATTGCCACAACAAACAAAGCCAAAGAAAAAAGCGAATAAATAGCCTTTGTAAATTTACCAAACAGACTATCTACTGAGCTTGGGCTTACTAGTTTGAGAATGGATTCTAGGCTGATATCCATACAAACAACGTACAAAAGCTCATCATTATCATTGTAAACTGGCATTGCAGCAGTCACGCACAAGCTGTTTGTGAGACTTGAAGGATATGGATCAGTTAGGACGCACCTTTTTTCTCTAACTGCTCTGTAATAATAAGCCTTATTGCTTCTATTTACGTCTTTTCCGATCAAATTTTTAGTATCAAGGCTGATATTATTTTCTACTTGGATACCATTTTTATCAAGTATATAAAATGCCTCAAAGCCCTCTACTTCGTGCGCTATCTTGTCAAAACCCTCTTTTATCAAAGAGGTATTTACTCCAGGGAGTTTATTTGGTATATTTCTATTAAAAAGATAGCACAAATATGCTCTAGCTTTGTAGCGAATATCGCTAAATTCTTGTATCTCTTGTATAAGCATTTTACTCCTTGTTTAGTGCGTGATTAAACTCTGGAACTATTAGTTTGAGCTTTTCTTCTATGCTTTTTTCATCGCTAGTACCTGCTAAATTTGCTATTTGGGATTTTAATAAATCTAGATCATAGCTTCCTGATTTAGTCACAAATATACTTTCAAATTTAGTAGCGACATCGTTTTCATCTATCAAAAGCTCTTCATATAGCTTTTCGCCTGGCCTAAGTCCGACAAATTTAATACCAAGCTCCTCTTTGCCACTTAGCTTTAGCATTCTTGCTGCAAGGTCGGCTATCTTAACTGGTTCGCCCATATTTAAGACAAAAAGCTCTCCACCCTCAGCGATACTTGCTGCTTGAAGCACAAGCTGACAGGCCTCACTAACAAGCATAAAATATCTTGTGATATCTGGATGAGTTACGCTTAGAGGCTCATTTGCGGCTATTTGGGCTTTAAATTTAGGTATAACGCTACCGCTACTGCCAAGAACATTGCCAAATCTCACCGCTACAATCTCTGTTTTTCCAGTTTCGTTTGAGTTTAGCGAATAAAGCTCACAAACCCTTTTTGTAGTTCCCATGATGTTTGTAGGGCGAACTGCTTTATCTGTGGAGATGAGAACGACTCTTTTGACGCCATATTTTTTAGACAGATCTATAACGTTTTTTGTGCCAAAGATATTGTTTTGCACCGCGCTTATAGGATTAAACTCACAAAGTGGAACATGCTTATAAGCAGCTGCGTGTATGACAATTTCTGGCCTAAATTTAGCAAAAATATCGTCAAATTCTTTTGTGTGAGTTATGTTTAGCATAACAAGATGATTTCTAGGATCGCTTTTGGTGGCTTCATTGATTTGATAAAGGTTGTATTCGCTATGCTCCACCATAATAAGGCTTTTACAGCCAAATTTCAAGCACTGCTTACATATCTCACTTCCTATAGTTCCGCCAGCTCCAGTGACCATCACGACCTTGCCACCGATGAAGTTCTCAACCACCTTGCTATCAAGGTCTTTTGGTTTTCTAGCTAGAAGATCTTCGATGCTAATATCGGCGATTCCTTCTTTTTTACCATCGAGCAAAGAGAAAATTTTGATATCTTTAAATCCGATTTCATCAAGCTCATCATAAAGCTCTTTTAGCTCATTTGGAGCGAGTTTTAGAGCTATTATGGCTGTTTTCACGCCATCAGTGATGTAGTGCTTTAGCTCACTTTTATCACCGACTAAATATCCATCACAATACGTCCCAACTACATCTTTTCTTCCATCTACGATGCCACTTACATAATAATCAGCGTAGCCGCTTTTAAGCCCCTTTAAAACTTGCAAAGTCTTGCTTGTGCTTCCGATTATCACACAAGGCTCACCGCCTTTGTCTTTTTTAAAATCCAAAAATACGCGTTTTAAAATCCTAAGAGAGCCAACCATAAGAGCCGAAATAATAGCATCTATGATAATTACGCTTCTTGGAAATGGATTAAAAAAATCTTCGTAAAAACTAAATAAAGCAAAAAACAGCAAAGCAGAAACAGTTGTCACAGAAAATATTTTTCTAGCTTCATTTAGCCCAAAAAATCTCCAAGGAACCTTATATAGCCTAAATAACCACATCAAAAATATTTTAAGTGATACCAATACAATACCGCTATAAATCATTCCATCAACAAAAATATCTGGAATTTCACCGCTAAATCTAAGTAAAAATGCAAAGTATATGCTAAGCGAAAAAAGAACAATATCGCAAGTTAAAAAAAATGCAGTTCTTCTACTTTTAGTGGCTCTTATCACAATGCTTGCCTTACTATATTTGCTACCCTTTCTATGGTTTGCTCGCTCATATCACATCCACTTGGCAGACAAATTCCCCTACTAAAATAATCCTCACTAGTGCCATCTGTGAAATTTAAACTACCATTAAAAATTGGTTGCATATGCATAGGTTTCCACAAAGGTCTACTTTCTATATCATTTTTATTTAGAGCTTCAATCACTCTTATGTGAGCGTTTTTTTCTTTAAATAGCAAGGTTGTAAGCCAGCGATTTCCTTTTGAGCCAGATATTTCAGGCATAAACTCGCCAATATCACCCAAAAGCTCATTATAGATATCAAATATCTCTCTTTTTCTTTTTATTCTATCGTTTAAAACTTCCATTTGACCTACGCCAATAGCACCCAAAACATTGCTTAAACGGTAGTTATATCCATAGTCTAAATGCTCATAGTGAAGCAGTGGCTCTCTTGCTTGAGTGCTGTAATACCTTGCTTTAGAAGAGAGCTCTTTATCATCGCTTACTAGCATTCCGCCACCACTAGTTGTGATGATTTTATTTCCATTGAAACTATAAACGCCAATATCGCCAAACGTACCAAGTGCTTTATCTTCGTAAAATCCACCAAGTGCTTCGGCTGCGTCTTCGATGACTTTTATATCTTCATTTTTACAGATTTCCATTATCTCTTTTATCTTTGCAGCTTGTCCGTAAAGATGAGTTACGACCACCGCTTTTGGCTTTTTTGGTGAGTTTTTGATAGCTTTTTTTAGAAGCTCTGGGCTTAGATTCCAGCTTTCATCAGAGTCGATAAAAACAGGAACGCATCTTTCATAAAGTATAGGATTTACACTCGCTGCGAATGTAAATGATGAGGCTAAAACCAAATCGCCGTCTTTTATATCAAGCACTCTTAAAGCAAGGTGGAGTCCAGCTGTGCCTGAGTTTAGCGCAAGGGCTGATTTTGCTTTAGTAAAATCTTTTATACTATCTTCAAATTTATTTACATATTCTCCAAGTGGGGCTATATAATTGCTCTCAAATACCTTTTTAACATACTTCTCTTCATTGCCACCCATAAAAGGAGGACTTAAAAAAACACGTGCCATAACGCATCCTTAAAATAATTTTGGGTATTTTATCAAAGCTTGTATAAACTAAAGTTAAAAGCTTGGAATTTTTGTTTATTTTGTCTTTTGAAGTGAATATTTTGACATATATTTAGATATGATATAAAGAATTAATAATTTATAATGAAAAAATAATGGATTGATTTAAAAAAAGTAGATGGTGGTTAGAGGCAGAATCGAACTGCCGACACGCAGATTTTCAGTCTGCTGCTCTACCGACTGAGCTATCCAACCACCTTAAAATGGAAGTGACATTATATCAAGCAAAACTTAAATGCAAATAAAATATTAGCATTTTTTGCATTAAATTTATAATTTACAGCTCTTTTACATATTTTTTGAAAAGATCACCACGCTGGGCGTATGATTTGAACTGATCTAAACTAGCGCAAGCTGGGCTTAAAAGAGCTATTTCGTTGCTATTTTTATCTTTTGACATATTTTGCGATATGTTTTTTACCGCAACTTCCAAAAACTCGCATTTCACGCATTTGATATCAAATTTAGCCGATAAATCAACTAATTTATCTGTATTTGAGCCAATCGCATAAATGACTACGGTTAGAGGCTTCAACGCTTCAAAAACTGAATTTAGATCCACGCCTTTATCATCCCCACCAAGTATGATATGGATTTTTTTGTCTTTATATCTTTTTAGAGCTTGAAGAGTTGCATCTAAATTTGTAGCCTTAGTATCATCCACCCAAAGCCTTAAATACGCGTCTTTAAACTCTTCAAGCTTGTGAGCTTCGATGACAAATTTATTTAATAAATCATAATTAGCATAGCCAAAAATCAGCTTCGCAGCACAAAGTGCAAAAACGGCGTCCATCAAAAACGGCGTTTTAAAGTTTATCTTTTGTATGTCTATATCAAATTTAGCCGCCAAATCAAACTCATCTTTGTAGCCAACCACCTTAGCCGCAGACGCCCTGTGAGCGTAGATCTCTGGCACGATTGCGATATTTCCCTCGCTCATCATAGATAGCGGTTTTAGCTTTGCTTTTTCATATTCGCTCATACTTCCATGCCAGCTTAGATGATCTGGCGTGATCGGAAGCAAAAAATAGATATTTGGCTTAGCGTGGTTTGTGTAATGAAGCGTAAAAGAGCTGGTTTCTAGTATCCAAATTTTAGCTTTTTTATCTAAATTTGCAAGCGGTGTTCCTACATTTCCACCCATCACTGAGCCGTGAGGCTCTAAGAGCCACTGCGTCATTTTCGTCGTTGTAGTTTTGCCATTTGTACCGCTTATCCAGATACTTTTTGGCATAACTGGCTCAAAATAATCATATTCGCTAATTAAATTTTTGGCGGATTTTATGAGATTGTGATGCGGTGGAAATCCTGGACTTGGTATCTCAAGCTCACTTAAATTTGGGTCAAATTTAGCTGGATTTAAAAGATTATTGCCAAACTCATCGACGCTGCAAATTTCAAAATTATCATCATAAATATCCCAGCCGCCGCTCTTAGCTAGTGCCTTTGTGGTAAGTCCATATCCAAATAGCGATTTTTTCATATTTTACCTCAACTTTAAAGCTGTCAAAGCTATCAAATTTGCTAAAAGTGCAATCATCCAAAAACGCACAATTATCTTATTTTCATTCCAGCCTTTTATCTCAAAATGATGATGTATTGGCGCCATTAGAAAAATGCGTTTTTTGCGTATTTTGAAGCTTCCAACTTGCAAAATAACCGATAAAGTCTCCATGACAAAAACAAAACCTATAATAATAAGTAGTAGCTCGTTTTTGGTTGCGATTCCCATATATCCGACAAACGCCCCGATGCTAAGACTTCCACTATCGCCCATAAAAACCTCAGCTGGATAGCAATTAAACCACAAAAATCCAAGCAACGCACCAATGAGAGCCGATACTAGTATCACAAGCTCACCAACGCCTACAAATTTAGGCAGCAACAAATAAGAGCTATAAACTGCATTTCCCATCAAATAAGCAAAAGTCCCAAGGCTAATTAATGCAAATATGCTTGGCACAGTCGCAAGCCCGTCAAGTCCGTCGGTTAAATTTACAGCATTTGAAGCAGAAACTAACACAAGCGCCCAAAACAAAATCCCAAAATAACTCATATCGAAAATAGCGTATTTGTAAAATGGCAGATAAAAAGCCGTATTTAACTCACTAAATGCAAACAAAAGAGAAGCCACGATGAAGCCAAGCCCCCATTGAAGAGCAAATTTAGCTCTAGCTTTTAGCCCTGCGTGGTTGCTTTTGCCAATTATTTTTTCTATATCATCGACAAATCCAATAGCACAAAATCCACCCAAAACAAGCAGACCGATAATCACAAAAATATTATCTAATTTTGCCGATAAAAGTGTCGCTATGATAGCTGAAAGCACAAAAATCACACCACCCATTGTGGGGATTTTGTTTTTTTTCTTATGCGAGTCTGGAGCTAGCTCATATATTGGCTGGCTAGCGTTTTTACTCTTTGCCCAAGCTATAAATTTAGGCATCAAATACACAGTCAAAACAAAGGCCAAAAAGAAGCTCACACCAGCTCTTACAGTTATATAACTAAATAAATTTATACCAAAAACACCATACAAATAATAAAACACTTTTAACCTTTATTTAAAAGCCAAAATTATACAAGAGAGTTGATAAAAGTAAGTTAAAATTTAGGATTAGCTGATAAAATTACGCAAAAGGATTTTTATGAATAAAAAATGTATCTTAGTAATAACTGATGGTATAGGATATAACAAAAGTAGTGAATATAACGCGTTTGCGGCTGCAAATAAACCGACTTATGAGTGGCTATTTAAAAACGCTCCAATGAGCTATCTTAAGACAAGTGGCTTAGCTGTGGGCTTGCCTGATGGTCAAATGGGAAATAGCGAAGTGGGTCACATGACTATAGGAAGTGGTCGGATTTTGTATCAAAATTTAGTCAAAATAGACAAAGCCATAAGCGACAACACGCTCAAAGACAATAAAGCTCTTTTAAATTTGATAAATAAAGTCAAAAGAGTGCATATAATCGGGCTTTATAGCGATGGTGGAGTGCATTCTCATCTTAGACATTTTGACGCTGTAGCTCAGATCTGCAAGGACAAAGGGCTTGATGTTTTTGCTCACGCAATAACAGATGGAAGAGACGTCAGCCCTAGCTCAGGACTTGAGTTTATCAAATCTTTAGAGTCTAAATTTAACCTAGTTAGCGTTAGCGGTAGATTTTACGCGATGGATAGAGACAAAAGATGGGATAGAGTAAAAGCTGCTTATGAAGTAATCGCAAATAATGCAAATTTAGTCCAAATAAGCCCAAGTGAGTATGTGAAAAACTCTTATGAAAATGATATTTTTGATGAGTTTATAGCTCCAGCGAGTTTTAGCGATTTTGGCGGCATTAAAAGTGAAGATGGAATAGTTTTTATCAATTTTAGAAATGATAGAGCAAGGGAAATTTGCTCAGCTCTTAGCGTGCATGAATTTGATGATTTTGATAGATTTAACGTATGCGATAATCTAATTACAATGACAAATTACGATGATAAATTTAGCTTTCCAGTTATGTTTGACAATGATGAGATAAAACAAACTTTAGCCGAAGTCATCGCACAAAACGGCTTAAGACAGCTGCACACCGCAGAAACTGAAAAATACGCACACGTGACATTTTTCTTCAATGGTGGCAAAGAAGATCTTGTAGAAAATGAAATGAGAGTTTTGATCCCTAGCCCAAAAGTCAAAACCTACGATGAAAAGCCAGAAATGAGTGCTTATGAAGTCACTGATGCTGTGACAAAAGCTCTAAATGACAAAGTTGATTTCATAGTAGTGAACTACGCAAATGGCGATATGGTCGGACACACTGGAGACGTCGCAGCTGCTACAAAAGCAGTAGAGGCAGTAGATACTTGCCTTGGCAAAGTCATAAAAGTAGCTAAAGAAAATGATTATGCTTACATCCAAATCAGCGATCACGGCAACTGCGAAGCCATGCGAGCTAAAAACGGCGAACCACTCACAAATCACACTACTTTTGATGTATTTTGCTTCATCTTAGCTGATGGCATCACAAGAGTAGATGCAGGTGGACTTAGCAATGTCGCTCCAACTATTTTAAAACTAATGGGGTTAGAAATCCCAAAAGTAATGGATAAACCACTAATTTAGTGTCAAATTTGACACTAAATTTCCCCATTTGGGATGATTATTTCTTTGATTAACCTATCCTCTGCTTTTATTCGTTTAAAAATTATAACTAGATAAATCGGCATTAATACCACAAACGACCGTAAGCATGACTAAGCAAAGCAAGCCCGATAAGCTCTGGAAAAATATTTAGATAATAATTTGGGTGTTTTATGTATCTAAAAAGCCAGTAAGGATTGTATTTGTGATTTTTAGCTATCATTAATTTAACAGTCCAAATGCCTTTTAGTAGATGATTTACTATAAAATACAACATCGCAAAAGCAAATATCACCAAAAATGTCCCCACAGACGATATGAAATCAAATTTAACGCCTTTTAGTATAGCCTCAGCAAAGCAAGAAAAATAAAAAATCACGTGGATTATGGTCAAAAACCTTGTATTTTTCGCATCATACTCCGCCCCTCCACCAAGCAAAATGGCCTTTTCATTTCGTTTTGAAATCCTCAAAAAACAAAGTCTCAAGGCAAATATTGCCAACAGTAAATTTAAAACAGTAAAATCCATAGAATTTCCTTTATAAAATTAAGTAAAATCGGTTTAACAAAAAAAGATAGAATTATCCGAAATTTAAAATTATTAATGATATAATTGATAAATTTGAATAACTTCATACAAGGAATAATAATGAAATTTAGTGGAAAAAATGTCGTAGTGACTGGCGGAAGTCGTGGAATTGGAGCTGAAATTTGCAAAACTTTGGCTGAATTTGGCTTAAAAGTTTGGATAAATTATAGAAGCAAACCAGAGCTTGCTGACGCTTTAAAAGATGAGATAGAAAAATCTGGTGGCAAAGCAGCTGTGATTAAATTTGACGTGACAAACGAAGAAGAGTTTATAAACGCCCTAAATTTAATAGTAGAAAGCGACGGCGAGCTATCATATCTAGTAAATAACGCAGGCATCACAAATGACAAACTAGCGCTTCGCATGAAAACAGAAGATTTCACAAGCGTGATTGATGCAAACCTAACAAGTGCATTCATAGGCTCAAGAGAAGCTCTAAAACTAATGAGTAAAAAACGCTTTGGCTCAGTCGTAAATATAGCTTCAATAGTCGGTGAAATGGGCAATGCAGGACAGGTTAATTACGCAGCTAGCAAAGGCGGAATGATAGCGATGAGTAAATCATTTGCCAAAGAAGGAGCCTCAAGAAACGTACGTTTTAACTGCGTAACCCCTGGATTTATCGCTACAGATATGACAGAAGTCTTAAGCCAAGAAGTTAAAGATGCCTATATAAACAACATTCCACTAAAAAGACTAGGCGATCCAAAAGAAATAGCAAACGCCGTTGCATTCTTGCTTAGCGACCATGCTAGCTACATAACTGGAGATGTTTTAAAGGTCAATGGCGGCTTATATATGTAGAAAACTTTAAGCAAAAATATTGTATCATTTGGGTTATTTTTATTTATTAGGAGAAAATTATGGCAGTATTTGATGAAGTTAAAGATGTAGTTGTAGAGCAACTAAGCGTAGCTCCAGATGCAGTTAAAATGGAATCAAAAATCATTGAAGATCTAGGTGCAGATTCTTTAGATGTTGTTGAGCTAGTTATGGCTTTAGAAGAGAAATTTGACGTAGAAATTCCAGATAGTGAAGCTGAAAAACTAATAAGCATATCTGATGTTGTAAATTATATTGACGGTTTAAAAAAATAATTTAAACAAAGGAGAGTAGCATTGAAAAGAGTTGTAGTAACTGGTATAGGTATGATAAACGCACTTGGTCTTGACAAAGAGACATCTTTTAAAAATATTTGCGATGGCAAAACCGGAGTTAAAAAGATAACTTTGTTTGATGCTACTGATTTTCCAGTTCAGATAGCTGCAGAGGTTTTAGACTTCGATCCAGCTACTGTAATGGAAGCAAAAGAGATCAAAAAAGCTGATAGATTTATCCATCTTGGTCTTAAAGCAGCTGATGAAGCGATAAAAGATGCAAATTTTAACGAATTTGATCCAAATGAATTTGGTATTAGCTCGGCTGCTGGTATAGGTGGATTGCCAAATATAGAAAAAAACTCAAATGTTTGCTTTGAAAAAGGTGCAAGAAAAATATCTCCATTTTTTATTCCATCATCACTTATAAATATGCTTGGTGGATTTATAAGTATAGCACATAATCTAAAAGGTCCAAATTTATCAAGTGTTACAGCGTGTGCAGCCTCAACACATGGCATATGCGAAGCAGCAAAAACTATCATAGTAGGCGAAGCTAAAGCAATGCTAGTTGTGGGTGCAGAATCTGCAATATGCCCTGTAGGTATCGGAGGATTTGCATCTATGAAAGCGCTTTCTACTAGAAATGATGATCCAGAGCATGCTTCACGTCCATTTGACAAAGAACGTGATGGATTTATCATGGGTGAAGGAGCTGGTGCTTTAGTTTTAGAAGATTATGAAAGTGCAGTAGCAAGAGGCGCTAGAATATATGCTGAGCTTATAGGATTTGGCGAAACTGGCGATGCTCATCACATGACAAGTCCTAGCCAAGACGGACCACAAAGAGCTATGGAAAAAGCACTTAAAATGGCAAATAACATAAAAATAGATTATGTTAATGCTCATGGTACTTCGACTTATGCAAATGACAAAAACGAAACCTCAGCCCTTAAAGCCGTATTTGGTGATAATGTCCCAGTAGTAAGCTCTACAAAAGGACAAATAGGTCATTGCTTGGGTGCTGCTGGTGCTATAGAAGCAGTTATTTCTATCATGGCTCTTCAAGCAGGCATCATACCTCCTACAATTAACCAAATCGTAAAAGATGAAGAGTGTGATTTAGATTATGTACCAAATGTCGCTAGAAAAGCTGAGTTAAATACTATAATGAGTAACTCTTTTGGTTTTGGTGGCACAAATGGTTCAGTTATATTTAAAAAGTTGGATAAATAATGGCTAGCTACCTAGGCTTTGAAAATGCTATCAAACAAATAGATGATGACATAGCAAATGCCAAGATAAAGGGCGATGAGCACGCAGTCGAGATTTTGAAAAAAAACCTCGAAAAAGAGATAAGCAAAACATACAAAAATCTAAATGAATTTCAAAGACTTAGCCTAGCACGTCATCCAGATCGCCCTTATGCGCTTGATTATATCCGTGCATTGCTAACTGATAGTTATGAAATACACGGCGATAGAGCTTTTAGAGACGATCCGTCTATTGTGTGCTACAGCGGATATCTAGCTGGCAAAAAAGTCATAGTCATAGCAGAGCAAAAAGGTAGAGGTACAAAGTATAAAATTATGAGAAACTTTGGTATGCCTCATCCTGAAGGCTATAGAAAAGCTCTTAGAATAGCTAGACTTGCTGAAAAATTCGAAATACCAGTTATATTTCTCATAGATACTCCAGGAGCTTATCCAGGAGTTGGGGCTGAAGAGCGTGGTCAAAGCGAAGCAATAGCAAGAAATCTTTTTGAGTTAAGCAATCTAAGAACTAGAACCATAGCGATCGTCATCGGAGAAGGTGGAAGTGGCGGTGCTTTGGCAATAGGCGTTGCTGACAGATTTGCCATGATGAAAAACTCAGTTTTCTCAGTCATATCTCCTGAGGGTTGCGCTGCTATACTTTGGAACGACCCGACAAAAATCGAAGCAGCAACAAAAGCTATGAGAATTACCGCCGATGATTTAAAAGAGCTAAATCTTATAGATGACGTCATAGAAGAGCCTATCATGGGAGCTCATAGAGACAAAGAAGGCGCTATAAAAGCACTTGGTGCATATATATTAAAAGAGTTAGAAGCACTAGAAAGCCAAAGTCTAGATGAAATATTAGAAAAAAGAATGGCTAAAATACTTTCAATTGGCGCATACTCTGAGTAATAAATTTAACCACTAAACAGAAGTTTTAGTGGTTTTCTACTTTATAAAAATCATTTTAATTCAAATATCTATTATGCCTATCAAAAAGCAAATATGACACAAATTTATCCAGAAGTACATAGTTTAGAAGAGAGTTTGGCGATACTTAACAAATACAAAAATGAGTTTACAAAATAGTAGTATGATAGTATAAAATCTACAATACATAACTTTTGCTATTAAAAGTATGTATGCCAATGAAAGAGATATTTTAAATATGTTAGAGTGCATAAAAAATTACATCAGATGAAATTATCACTTAATACAAAAAAGAATGAGCGTAAATTGACACTTAAATAAATAATTTTATAAAATACTTTTAGTTTCGAATTTCTCAAATTTAAATCCAAAAAACCAAAACAGTCAAACATAAATCCGCTTAATAAACAAATCTTATCTTATCTTAGTACAGCTTTGTTTGTCACCACTATAACAAGCTCTAGTATATATATCTTTTGCTACGTTTAGATCTTGTTTCACGCCTTTTCCTGTTTCAAAAAGATGAGCCAAGCTCAAACACGCTGGGATATACTGAAATTTCACACAAGTGTAGTCATATATTTTTGCCGCCTCTTCAAACTCACCTTTGCTTTGCAGGCTATCGGCAAGCTCTTTGCAAGCCTCTTTTTTGCCATTAAAGCACTCTTTTTCAAGGTTTTCAAGCTTTATATCGCGTGGTTTTGAGGTTTGTAAATTTGATGATTTTTGTAAATTTTGTGAGTTATTTGCACAGCCCAAAAACAGAGCAACAAATAAAAAAAGAACTAATTTTCGCATCAAAATCCTTAATCAAATGATTTTAAAGTCTAAATTTATAACTCCAGCTTGACCGGAGTTATAGTAGTTGTTATTCCCAGCCAAGAACGTAATAAGTCTCTTTGCCGTCAAGTTTTTTGACTTTAAATCTGTATTTTGACGCCCACTCTTTAACAAGATCGTTAAAGCCGTCTTTGTCTTCTTTGCTTGCTGATTCACATTTGATTTTGAAAACATCTTCACTGTTTGACATAGCAACAAAACCGCTAAAAACTTTTAGTTTTTCATTTAATGCCAAAATATGTGAAATTTTTGCATCATCTAGATCAGCGTTTGAAAGAATTCTCTTTGCTTGATCCACCAAAGCGTCATTTGGAGTGTATCCAAGACCTGCTAAAATATCGTTAAAATTCATTTTTTCTCCTTTAAAATTGGTTTATTCTTCTGTTGTTTTTTGACTTATTAAAACTGCTTCGATTATCTTTTTTATATCTCCGTCAAGCACAGCGTCTGTCTGGCTATAAGCCTCACCGCTTCTATTGTCTTTGACTTGTTGATACGGGAAAAGCACGTATGAGCGGATCTGATGACCCCAGCCTATCTCGCTTTTTTCTACAGCGTTATTTGCTTCTTGTTGTTTCATCAGCTCAAATTCATAAAGCCTTGATTTTAGCATTTTCATAGCTGTGGCTTTGTTTTTGTGCTGACTTCTGTCGTTTTGACATTGCACGACAATGCCTGTTGGGATGTGAGTGATACGCACTGCACTTTCAGTTTTATTGACGTGTTGCCCGCCAGCCCCACTCGCACGGTAATAGTCTAATCTCAAATCTTTTTCTTCTATCTCTATAGCTATATCATCGTCCACCTCAGGGCTCACCATCACACTTGAAAAACTAGTGTGCCTACGCCCTGCACTATCAAATGGACTTGTCCTTACAAGACGGTGGATACCGTTTTCAGCTTTTAAATAGCCATAAGCGTTTTCGCCTTTTACGATGAAGCTTACATCTTTAAGCCCTGCCTCATCGCCCTCTTGGAAGTCCAGAGTTTCTACCTTAAAGCCCTCACGCTCACAAAACCTCAAATACATACGGTAAAGCATACTAGCCCAGTCATTACTCTCAGTTCCGCCAGCTCCTGGATGAATGCTGACGATGGCATTTTTGTTGTCATCTTCACCACTAAGCATCATAGAAATCTCTAAATTTGTTATCTTATCTTCCAAATTTGGAGCATCGTCAAAAAGCGAATTCACAGTCTCTTCGTCGTTTTCACTATTTGCAAGCTCATAAAGATCAAGCGCGTCATCAACTGCTGCTTTTGCGGCCTTAAATTTATTCAACATTCCAGATATTTTTGTTTTTTCTTTTTGGATTTCTCCAGCTTTTTTAATATCATTCCAAAAAAGCGGATCGTTTTCCAAATCTCCAATCTCTTCTAATCTTTTTTCTATAAATTCAGGCCTTACAATCGAGCCTATATTTTGAATTTTTGTGTTTAACTTTTTCAATAACTCTGTGTATTCGTAGTTATCCAAATTTAGTCCTTGATTTTTTGTGAGATTTTACCCTATTTTTGGTTAAAATTTGGTTATGAAATCACTAAATTGGCAAAAGTATATTTCAAATATTTAAAATTTGATAAAATACTTTTTACTAAATTTATGATAAAATGTCAGATTAAAAATTTAATAAAGAGTTTAGAAATGCAAATATTAAAAAGTATTAGCGAAGTTTTGGAATTTCGTAAAAACTGCACTGGAAGCGTCGGCTTCGTGCCTACAATGGGGGCTTTGCACGCAGGGCACGCCAGCCTAATCAAAAAATCAGTAGAGCAAAATGACAACACGATTGTGAGCATTTTTGTAAATCCTACACAATTTTTGCCTGGAGAGGATTTAGACAAATATCCACGAAACGAGGTAGGAGATACTAAAATTTGCGAGCTTTGTGGGGCGAGTGCTGTGTTTTTTCCAGATGCAAATGAAATGTATGGCAAAGATGAGCCTTTGATTTTAGCCCCAAAAGAGCTATCAAGCAGCCTTGAAGGCGCTTTGAGACCTGGACATTTTGACGGGGTTTGTAGGGTTTTGAATAAATTTTTTAACATCATCAGACCAGATCGTGCTTATTTTGGCAAAAAAGACGCTCAACAACTCACAATAATCCAAAATATGGTAAAAAACTTTTTTATGAACTTAGAAATAGTCCCTTGCGAAATAGTGCGTGAAAGCGACGGCTTAGCGCTATCAAGCAGAAACTCATATCTTGGAGATGATGAGCTATGCTACGCTTTGAAACTCTCAAGATCAATCATGAAAGCTTCAAATTTAATAAAAGCAAATGAGCTAAATGCACTCAAAATCAAAGCTGCGATGAGCGAATGCTTGGAGCCTTTAAAGGTCGATTATGTCGCGATCGTGAATAGAAACTTCGAGCCAATAGAAAATGTGGAGCTTGGAAATACCATAATCTTAGTCGCTGCGTATGTCGGCAAAACGCGTCTAATAGATAATTTGTGGGTATAAAATGGCAAATTTATACTTAGTTTCACTTGGATGTAATAAAAATTTGGTCGATAGCGAAATAATGCTCGGACGCCTTAGCAACTACGATATTGTGGATACTCCAGATAACGCCGATGTCATGATAGTAAATACTTGTGGCTTCATAGAAAGCGCTAAAGAAGAGAGCATAAGGGCGATTTTGGAACTTGCGAGCTATAAAAAAGAAAATAGCGTATTAGTCGTGACTGGCTGTCTCATGCAAAGATACCGTGATGAGCTAATGCGTGAGCTTCCTGAAGTAGATATTTTCACAGGCGTGGGGGATTATGCTAAAATCGATGAGCTCATTCTCAAAAAACAAAATTTATTCAGCCCTGAGACATATCTGCAAACCAAAAATACAAAACGCATCATAACAGGCTCAAGCTACCACGCCTACATCAAAATCGCAGAGGGTTGCAACCAAAAGTGCAGTTTTTGCGCTATTCCGACATTCAAAGGCAAGCTAAAAAGTAGAGATATTGATAGCATAACTAGTGAAGTCAAAGAGCTAATAAACGCTGGATATAGCGACTTTAGCTTCATCGCTCAAGACACAAGCTCATTTTTAAGAGATCGCGCACAAAATGACGGACTTATCAAGCTCATTGATGAAATCGACAAGCTTGATGGCGTAAAATCGGCTAGGATTTTGTATCTTTATCCAAGTACTACAAATTTGGAGCTAATTAATCGCATTATCGCTTCGCCTAAATTTGCTAATTATTTTGATATGCCAATCCAACATATAAATGATGAAATGCTAAAAATCATGAGAAGAGGCGCGAATAAAGCTAAAATCATGGAGCTTCTAAATGCGATGAAATCAGCACCTAATAGCTTTCTAAGAACTGGGATTATAGTGGGGCACCCTGGTGAAACCGACGAGGCTTTTGATGAGCTTTGCGAGTTTTTGAGCGAGTTTAAATTTGATAGGATTTCAGCTTTTGCCTACTCTAAAGAAGAGGACACTCTAGCTTATGAAATGGAGCAAATTCCAAGTAAACTCATCACAAAACGCCTAAATAAAATAGAAAAAATCATCCAAAAAAGTATAGATGAGAGTTTCAAAAACCTAATTAATCAAACCATAAAAGTCCAAATAAATGGGCAAAGTAGCGAGGGTGAGATGTTTTTTGGAGCAAAAGACGTAAGATGGGACAGAGAGATTGACGGCGAAATACTCATAAATGATAGCGAGATAAAAGATCTAAAAGTCGGTCAAATTTACAACTGCCTTATCACAGACTGGGCAAGCAACAAGCTATTTGGGACGATAATTGCCTAAAATCGAACTTCTAAATTTAGACAAATTAAAGGACGCTAAGTGCTTGCTGGCCTTTAGTTATGGCGTCGATAGTGCGGCGCTTTTTCATCTGCTAGTGCGTGGTGGTGTGGAGTTTGATTGTGCGTTTATCAACTACAAAACAAGAGATCAAAGTGACACTGAAGAGCAATTTGCTAAGGAGCTTTGTGCTAAATTTGGTAAGCAAATTTACACCAAAACTGTCCCACTTGATCTGCAAAATGGATCAAATTTCGAGCAAACTGCAAGGCAGATTCGCCATAGCTTTTTTGATGAAATTTGTATTAAATTTGACTACGAAACATTGATATTTGCTCACCAGCTAAATGACGCTTTGGAGTGGCTTTTTATGCAGCTTTCCAAAGGCAGTGGTTGTGTTGGTTTGAGCGGATTTGATGAGACAAAAATAGCTAAATTTAATGGAATTAGCAAAAAGATAAATATAGTAAGACCACTGCTTAATACACCAAAAAGCGAGCTTTTAGACTACCTTAAAAATAATAATCTAAAATACTTCATCGATAGTTCAAATTTCGATACTAAATTTAAACGCAACTTCATAAGGGCAAATTTCAGCGATAAATTTATAGATGAGTTCAGGAGTGGAGTTACTAAAAGCTTGGAGCTTTTAAGAGCTGATAAAAAGCAACTTTTAGGCGATTTTGTCTATGAAGATGAAAACTTTTTTATAGTGCGAAAATCCCCAAATGCTATAAATTTAATAGATATCGCTTGCAAAAAACTAGGCGTTTTGATGAGCTTGAAAACCAGAAATGAATGCCTCAAAACCGACTGCGTGATTTCTCATAAAATCAGCGTCACTTCAGATGAAAACTACTACTTCATAGCACCATTTGTGGTTAAAATTATGGATAAAAAATTCAAAGAAAAATGCAGAATTCTAGGAGTTCCACCACTTTTAAGAGGATTTATTTTTGAGCGGCTGGAGCTTCTTGATATTCTAAAGAAGTATAAACCTTTATCTTAAAACTAGTATCGATTTTTTCGCCATCGCTTTTCATAGAAATAGGGAAATCAACCCGAACTATACTCTCATACTCATTCACAAAATCCAAGAAATCATATAAATTTTGCGGGCTTTTCATAAGTCCAGTTACGTTTAGTTCATAACGCAAAAAATTCTCTTTTTCATCGATTTTTGGCAATTTATTTAGTTTTACATTGCTAAAAAACTTGCCAGTTTGAGCGACGAATTTTATCTCACTAAAGGGATGATTAATAGCATCTAATGGCTTTTTACTTATGGTTTTTAGGCTTTGTAGATTGTCATAATGAGAGTTATAAACCTGCTCGATTTTGGCTAAATTTACTATTTTATCACTGTTTTGTAGCTTTGCATTTTTATACTCTTTGATACTTGGAATCAAAAATATGACTATCATAATGATACAAGCTATCACAAAAATCAGTGCGTATAGCAAAAGTTTTACTAGATCTACCTCTTCTAGGCTTCTGTCTTTATTCATTAAATCCCTCTGAAGTGTCTATTTTATTTATACTGACAAAATTTAGCCAACCATTTTTAAGCTGATAAAATGTCGTGTTTGAGCTATTAAATATCGATTTTAGCGGAGCTTCCATGAGTAGTTTATATGTCTCTTTTGTAGGAGTTGTACCTTTTATGGTAAGTAAGTTTCTATCAAGAAAAACATCATTTAAAGTGATAGAATCTGGCACCAAATCAAATAAATTATTCATACTTTTTTTAAGTATATTGTTTGATGAGTAAATATCAAGAGCGGCGTCTCTTTGCTTGGTTGCTACTTCTATCTCTTCTTTTATGGAGTTGATTTTGAGATAAATCGCATCGTATTTGGCTTGATTTTGCACAGAATGCCTGTCTAAAGAGTATGTATAAAACTTAACAAAAATATTTATAATTCCGAAAAATACAATGATAAAGATGATAACCGATATCCAAATTTTAGAAAATAGCGAAAATATAGGTTTTAATCTAGGTTTTATAAAGCTATAACTCATTGTTTAAGCTCTCTTATCATGATTTCACTCATATCTTTTATTGTGTTTATAGGCTCTATTTGGGCTTTTATCATAAGTTCTGAATTTAATGTATCAATAAAAGATTTATTTAGTTTATCACTATCAAATATAACTATTTCTTCTATAAAATCACTATCATATAAATTATTTTTATAGTATTCTAAAATGGCTGAGCGTATATCGTTTAGCAAGACAGTCTCTTTTCCTATATCTCTTACAGAGTCTTCTAGCGTCTTACCAATGTCGCTTTCGATATTTTGAATATCTTCAAAGGTATCTTTTTTGCCACTGCCGACAACATTGCCTAGATCATCCAAGCTTCCAAGTTCGTTAAATTTATCCTCTTCAGTAAGTATGATATTATCGAGATCTGTTGTATCTTCTGGCTTCAAATCCCTATCATCTCTAAAGCTATCTCTTGCTTTTGCAGTTACGAAAAATGCAGAAAATTTCATCTGATTATCTCTAAAAACCATCATAGAAACACAATCTTTTTGATTATAAATGTATAGGATTTCTCCGGATTTTGCTCCATTTTTGATAATTTTATCATATAAAAGTGCAAATGGAGAATACACTAAATTTGGCTCTAAACCATTTAAAAATGTAGTTAAATTTGAAAATTCAGCTTTAGGAATAAAAATCGACCAATCGCCAGGCATAAAGACTATATTTGCATTATTAAAATCTATATTAAACTTTTCATAACCATCTTTTGTGATAGTAGGAACTGCCCATTGTTTTGGATTGTAAAGCAAAGCAGAAACATAAAGCGAGTGAACGTTTGCTTCTTGTCTTTTAATGTATTCGTTAAATTTAGGATCCACTCTTAGTGAGTTGCAGTCAAAAACAGCTTCCATTGTTTTTAAAATTTTTCCATTCTTTACAAGAACGCCATAAACTTGGCACTCTTTATCTTCAATAACAACGCTAATGTAAAGACTCGAAAGAAATTTTCTAATCCAAGAAGCCATATCCAACCTTAAAAAATTATGCTATATGGTATCAAATTTAGTATTAAAAACACTTTATGAGGCGAATTCTTGCATCTTTTGGGATATAAAGATTTTAGCCTCGTCCATACTCATATCTTGCACGCTAAATGGCTCGCTTATAGTGTAAGTTATCTTGCTAAATGGCTTTGGCAAAATCATCCCGTCCCAGCTTTTAAACTGCCAAAATTTGCTAGCATTGTAGTTTAATATAACCAAATCAGACTTTGTTTTTTGTGGTATGATAACGCATCCATCAGACACGCTATGTCTTGGACCTCTTGGACCATCTGGAGTGATTACTACATCTGTACCAGATTTTATCTCTTTAAGGGCTTGCAAAAGTGCCTTTACTGCACCTTTGCTAGAGCTACCTCTTATCGTCCCTATCCCAAAGCTTGCAGATACACCACTTACTATTTGTCCGTCTTTGTGGTCTGAGATGATGACCTTTGCTTGCTTATTTATCCACCATTTTTTAAAAACAAATGGAAGCATAGCGATTTTGCCATGCCAAAACAGTACCACGCAAGCTTTTTGACCTACTGGCTTGCCTATGAACTCTTTTTTGCAAGTCATATAGATAATTCGCATTATAAGAAGAATGATAAATTCAGCAAGCCATATAAAAATTTTATCTTTAAGTTTAAATGATTTGTCCATATAAAACCATTCTTTTTGGATCTGTTATCTTGACATTAGCAAGCTTGCCAAGCAGTTCTTCACTGCCCTTTACTTGGACTAAAAAGTTATTTGAAGTTCTTCCGACCACGTATCCACCAGCCCTTAGCTCTTCAAAATACACTTCAAAAACCATATCTCTCATACTCTCAACTATCTCATCAAGTATCACGGTATGTCTTGCTTGAAGAGTGGCTAAGCGTTTGCTTGCTACTTCATCACTTATTTGATTAGTCATCGTCGCAGCTGGAGTTAGTGGGCGAGCAGAGTATTTAAAAGAAAAAAGCTGCTCGAACCTGACTTTTTCTAGTACGTCCATTGTATCAGCAAAATCCTCATCGCTCTCACCAGGAAATGCTACAATGATGTCAGTTGAGATCGACACGCTAGGACAAAGCTCTCTTAGTTTTGCAGCCCTATCCAAAAACCACTCTTTTGTATAGCCCCTTTTCATAGCTTTTAAAATGCTTGTTGAGCCGCTTTGCAGTGGCATATGCATGGATTTACAAATTTTAGGATTTGAGCTAAACTCTTGTAAAAATTTATCATCCATGTGAAGCGGATGTGGGCTAGTAAAGCGGATTCGCTCCACGCCATCAACCTTGCTTATTAAATTTAGCAAGTCACTAAAGTCGATTTTATCATGATTTCCAGAAAATCTTTTGCCATAGTTGTTTACATTTTGTCCGAGCAAAAATATCTCTTTAGCCCCGTTACTAGCGGCTTTTGCAACTTCGTTTAAAATAATATTTGATGGTATGCTGATCTCATCGCCTCTAGTTTGTGGCACGATGCAATACGTGCATTTTTTGTCACAACCTATCATAATATTTACAAAGCTTTTATAAGGGCTTGAGCGAAAATCCCCAAAGGCATACTCGCTCTCATCGTGATTTATGTCTACGCTTACAAATTTAGGCGTTTTAACGGCTGTTTTTATCTTTGAAATATTTCTAGCTCCAAGGACAAAATCCACATAAGGAGCACGCTTAAAAACGTCGCTTCCAAGGTGGCTTGCCGTGCATCCACAAACGCCGATTTTTGCCCCTTGTTTTTTGATCTTTTCATACGCGCCAACCTCGCTAAAAAGCTTATGGACTGGTCTTTCTCTAACAGAGCAAGTGTTGATAAGTATAAGGTCGGCTTCTTTTATCTCTTTAGTTACTTCATAATCGCCCTCAAGCTCAGCGATGATATGCTCAGTGTCACGCACATTCATCGCGCAGCCCAAAGTCTCGATAAAAAGCCTCTTTTTGCCGCTCATCAAAGGATATGCACCTCATACATATAGTCGTTTTCATCAAGGCCGTATTTTACAGTGCGGTGATACACACTAAGTCCCTTTTGCTCAAAATATTCAACTAATGCGATTAGTTCTTTATGTGAGTTATCTTTATCAAAATAGAAAATTTTGCCACCGTCTTTGCTTACAGCTGCTTCAATTTTATCGATACTTATAGTTTTTGGTTTGTTATCAAGTTCTGTTCTGGCTAGCTTTAACTCCATTTTACATCCTTTTTTGGTTTTTAACTTGTGAGTATATCAAAACTGCTATAAAATTTCGTTTAAAGCCAATTTTAAAATTACTAAATTTAAAGAAAATAAAAGTAATTATTGGCTATAATCATCCAACTTGCAAATTTTAAATCCCCCACAGTTTATTATTTCAAACAAATTACTTTTAAAAAGGGTTTTTTATGGAAAAAATTTCTGACATAATCGAATCTATAGCAAACGAAAAAGGCCTTGCATACGATGACGTAAAAGAGAGAATTTGCAGAGCATTTGTAAATGCAGCAAAAAGACTTTACGGCTTTGAATGTGAGTATGAAGCCACACTTGATCAAGCAACTAAAAATATTCATTTATACCAAAAAATTCTAGTCGTAGATGAAGATGATGAAAGACTAGATGAAGAGCATTTCATAAGCCTTGAGAAAGCTCATGAGGTTGATAAAAGCCTAGAAATCGGCGATAGCCTAAACTATGAGCTAAACATCGACGAGCTTGGTAGGACTGCAGCTGGAGCTTTATCAAGAGAGATAGATTATCACATCCAAAGACTAATAGAAGAAAAAATTCACGAAAAATACAGCTCAAAGGTAAATACTTTGGTTTTTGGAACTGTCGTTAGAGTAGATAGCGAAGAAAATACATTTATAGAAATCGACGAGCTAAGAGCTGTGATGAGTATGAAAAACCGTATAAAAAATGAAAAATTTGTAGTCGGTAATGTCGTAAAAGCAGTGATAAAAAGTGTTCGCTTAGACAAAAAAGACGGCATAAAAGTAGAGCTTTCAAGAACATCGCCAAAATTTCTTGAAGCACTTTTAAAAGCTGAAGTCCCAGAGATAAAAGACGGCGGCGTCATCATCCAAAATAGCGCTAGAATACCTGGAAGAAAAGCGAAAGTAGCTCTATTTTCAACCACTCCAAACATCGATGCAGTAGGCGCAACTGTAGGTATAAAAGGTGTGCGTATAAATGCAGTCAGCAACGAACTAAACGGAGAAAATATAGACGCGATCGAGTATAGCAGCGAGCCAGCGATTTTTGTAGCGCGCGCCCTTGCTCCAGCTATCGTAAGCAGTGTAAAAATAGATGATAAAAAAGCTATCGTCTCTCTTGTGCCAGAGCAAAAAAGCAAAGCCATCGGAGCTAGTGGTATAAATATCCGCTTAGCAAGTATGCTAACAGGCTATGAGATCGAGCTTCACGAGGTCGGCTCAGCTCAAAAAGAGATAAACAACGAAGAGGGTCTAAAAAACCTAAAAGCACTATTTGGCGAGTAAACTTAACCAAATTTGAAGTCTATTTTAGGCTTCAAATTTAACTTTTAAATTCGTTTAATTTAACTCCAAATTTAACCCTAAATTTGACTTACGACTTTACAAGGATTTCCATACGCTTTTGCGTTTGATGCGATGTCCTTTACTATCACACTTCCAGCACCGATCAGCGTGTCATCGCCAATGCTTTTGCCTTGAATTACGCAGCTTCCTATACCTATCCAAGCTCTTTTGCCTACTTTTACATTGCCAGCTAGGGCTACTTTAGGGCAGATATGAGCGAACTCACCCACCACGCAGTCATGCTCGGTAACTGAGCCTGAGTTTAAAATCACGCCGTCGCAAATCAGCGCATTTGCATTTATCACAGCGTTTGGCATAATGGCAATGCCGCGTCCAAGCTTAACACTACTTGAAATCACCGCACTTGGGTGGATTAAATTTACCACGTTAAATCCAGCAGACCTAACCTTTTCTTGCAACATTTGTCTAATTTTGCAATTGCCAATTGCAATAAAAATATCAAATTTAGGTAAATCTGGGCTAAATTTAAGCTCACTGGCATCATCTAAAAAAACAATCTCATCATAGCCAACGCTTCTTGCCACGTCCGCCACGACTTGCCCATGCCCGCTAAATCCATAAATATAAATTTGCTTCATTTTATTTAATTATGTCCGTTAAATTTCTCAGTTGTAGCCATTCCGTCTTTGCTGATTCCATCTTTCTTTATCACTTTTTTAATGGTTAGAAGAGCGATTTTTAGATCAAGCATAAATGATAAATTTTTAGCATAATAGCTATCAAATTCAAACTTTTTAGCCCAGCTTATGGCGTTTCTTCCATTTACTTGAGCAAGTCCAGTTATGCCTGGACGCACACTGTGGCGGAGCTTTTGCTCATCATTATAAAGCCCCAAATACTCTATCAAAAGTGGTCTTGGACCAATAAAACTCATATCGCCTTTTAGCACGTTAAAAAGCTGAGGAAGCTCATCTATGCTAAGACTTCTTAAGGCTTTGCCAAACTCGCCAAGCCTGAGTTCATCGCTTAGCAAATTGCCGTTTTCATCTTTTGCATTACTCATCGTTCTAAATTTATATATATTAAATATTTTTTCGTTTTGCCCAGGTCTTGCTTGGGTGAAAATCACAGGCGAGCCAAGACGTTTTTTGATAAGAAAATACGCTACAATCATAATAGGCGACGATAAGATTATCAAAAAAACCGCACCAACAAAATCAAAAAATCTTTTAAAAAACGCTCTATACATCCAAAAACTCCTTATAAACTTTAAGGTATTTTTCTACAATTATAGGCTCATCATAGTTTTCAAGCACCAGCTTTCGCCCATTTTGCCCCATTTCCAAAACCATTTTTTCATCATCAAGCAAAATCTCTATTTTTTTAGCCAAATCTGCACTATCTTTTACCTTGCAAACTAGTCCATTCACGCCGTCCTCCACAGCTTCCACACACCCAGAGGCGCCACTTACCACGCAGGCTTTTGCCATACTCATAGCTTCTAAAACAGTCCTTGGAAAACCCTCTTTATAACTTGGCAAAGCGTATATATATGCACCTTTTAAAAGCTCTTTTACATTGTCGCTCCACTTGATCCACTTGACGTTTTGGTTGCGTAAAAACTCACTTGTAGCACTGCTTGGATTGCCCTCATAAGTATCTCCCACAAAGACAAACTCGCAGTCCAAGCGATCTTTTAAGATATTTGCTGCTTCATAAAACTCTCTTACGCCCTTATCCCAAAGTGCCCTACCCATCATCAAAACAACTTTTTTATCACCAAATTTATAAGCTTCCACCTTCTTGGGATCAAACAAATTTGCATTTACGCCTACGCTTTTTATGCGTCTAACCTTTTTTTCTTCTATCAAAGATTTGCTAAGCATGTAATCAGGATCGCTGTCATTGACAAACACGCAAGCATCGCTCATCTTGAATGCTTTTTTGTATAGCATTTCTATGGCTTTTCTTACAAGCATGGATTTTAGGTCATTATGGATGTAAAAACTCCCCATGCCCTCGACTAAATTTATAACAGTTTTTATACCAACTTTTTTGGCTGCAAATGTGCCAAAAACATTTGATTTGTGCGCTCCAGTTTGAAGCATATCTAAGCTTAGCTCTTCTAATGCAAGGGCTAAATTTTGCGTATCACGGCTGACTTTTAGCGGATTTAGGCTGGCTTTGTCTAGCTCGTAAATGATAGTTTTAAACTCGCTTTTGATATTTGGAGCATAAGCCCCATCTGGAATGATAGCAAAAACCTCATGTCCACGCTCTTTTAAAGCTCGCATTATAGGGGCTCTGAAGTAATACACGCTCATATCAGAGTGTGATAAAAAACCAATCCTTGCCATAGTTAGCCTTTTAACTTATAAACTTTTGCACTTGGGTCTAAAATAACTGGCTCAAACAACTCTTTATCATAGTTTTCAAGTACAAAAAGCTGGATATAAGCTGAGTTAAACGCCTCTTTATCCATTACCAAAAATCTACCATAATCAGTCATATAAACGACGTAAAATCTACCATTTTCATCGATATTATGAACCTGCTTTTGTAGTTTCATATCCTTATCATACATGGTTTGCACGTAAGTATTTACCCTAAAAGTTTTCCCTGAAAACGAGACAGTCGTAACATCGTTTGCTATGGTTAGTCCCTCGCTCAAGACTATTCCATTTGAACCTTGCATAAATGAAGTCGAAACTATAAAAAACGGATCTGCATACTCCTTGCCACTAAGCAAATCAAGCCTTGAAAACTTCGCAACAACTGGAAAAATCCCCATCATACGATCAGGAAGATAATAATAAACATCTCTAGTTTTTGGAGTTGTAATATTTAGATCACCTAAATTTAACAAAAAGTCATTTATGTTTGTAGCGTTATAATCTTTTAGCATCTCTTTTAAATTTGAGTTAAATTTATCAGTGTAGCTTTTTTCAGTGTATTCTACTTCCAAACGCCCCATTTTGGCTGATTTGACTTGATTGTTTGCAAGAGCGAAACTTACAGCGAAGTTATCCTTGCCAAGGTGTTTGCCTCCGTCAATGAGAGTTTTGGTATCGCTATAATATCTTATAGCATATCCATAATCCCACCACGCAAGTGTGTAGTCTTCTGGCTGAGCGATCTTTTTTAGTCTATCCAAAACTGAAACTTCGCTATTCATAAAAACGCTCAAAGGCTTATACTCGTAAACATGCACAAACGACGGACACAAGGCAAACAAGCTTAATGGAAAAAGCAACATCGCAGAGATATCTTTTCTAAATTTAAGGTAAAATAAAAAATACGCTATAACAAATATAGGCAAAATCAGCTTAAATTCATCTATCATAACACCATTGCCAAGCTGTACCAAACCTAATATAACAATAGGCAAAAATGTGAATATAGATATAAGATAAAGTGCGATTTTTCTTTGTTTTTTGTCTATTTTGATTAAATTCACAAGGCTAATTAAAGCATATCCAAAGCCAAGAGCCATCATCGGAACCGCATATATAGTAAATCTAAGCCCACCTTTTAAAGCCAAAAATCCAAGCCCTATCATAGGAAGCGCGACTAAAAATATGCGGTTTTTGAGGCATAACAAAGTATAGCCGATGACTGAGATCAAAAATACAATTTCATGTCCACTAATCCTTTTGGCAAATAGTCCAAAATCCACAATGCCTGATTCCATGATTGTTTGATTGACGTTAAAAAACTTAAACACAACCCCATCGCTATCACTCACTGAGCGAAATACATAAAATTTGAGCTGGAACCAAATCGGATTTAACCCACCAAAAAATACAAAAATAGAGCCGACTAAAATAGCTAAAATTATCATAGTTTTTAAATTTATAAACCTTGAGCCAAATTTAATAAACAAAAACAAAGCTACAATAAGCAAAGCCCTTACGAAATACTCAACTCCAGTAATGGCTAAAATCATAAATAAAATTGCTTGATAATTTAAGATATTTTTTCTATCAAAAATCAAAGTATAAAGCAAGAAAAAGCCTGTAATTGCAGCGTTTAAAGAGAAGCTTGATGGATACCACCAGCTAGAAATCAACATAGAAAACGCAATAATCAAAAACGATCTCAAATCCCTTTTTACGCTCAGTCTAACTAGTCCCCAAAATGTAAAAATCGGCAATGAAATGATAAGCATATCAGTATCATAATATCCTGCCATAGTGCGGTTATAGTAGCTGTTTGCGATACTTGCGACAAGCGCTGCGATAAATCCTGCAGACGTTAAAGAGACCTCTTTTGCCATTAAAATAATAGGAATCACCACAAGTCCAGCCAAAAACACGCTTAGATATACCATCACAGTTTCTAGGCTAAATGGGCTAAATTTGACCACCAAATAGCTAAGAGTAGAAAGTGGAGTGCCATAGTAGCTCAGATCATTTGGCTGGTGAAATCCAGCTATCATATCCCTTGCGCCCTCAGCGTAAGCGTAGCCGTCATTTGTGCTTATCATAAGCTGATTATTCCAAAAAAACTCAGCATAATCACTCGCCCAGTAAATCCACTCAAACCTACAAATCACGCTAAAAGCGTAAGCTAGAATGATGAGAAGCAAGGTTTGTGATCTAAAAATCATCAAAAAGTTAGCTAAGTTTTTCATAAATTTCCTCTAAATCTTTTATAAGTTCTTTACAAATTTGATTTTTATCAAAAAAAGAGGCTCTTATGATAGCGTTTTTTTCATAAATTTTCACCCATTCTGGCTCGTCAATGGCTTTTTGCATAGCGTTTATCGTGGAGCTTTCATCATCTACGCCGACCAAGACGCCCCACTGACTATCTCCAAGAAGCTCTCTAGCTCCACTTTTGTGATCGCTTGATATGACAAACCTACCGCAAGCAAGCGCTTCAATAAGTGCATTTGAAAAGCCCTCAAACAAGCTTACAAAGACAAAAGCATAGCATTTACTCATATATTTATAAGGATTATTTTCAAAGCCAAGAAGCTTAACACGCTCACTTAAGCTTAGCTCATTTATAAGGTTTTGCAAATAATCTCTCAAAAGCCCATCGCCGATGATGAGAAGGTCTTTATCGCAGTTTTTAAGCTTAGCGTAAGAGCGTATCAAAAGCTCATGATTTTTGCCACTATCAAGCCTACCAACGCTCAAGAAAAACGGCTTTTCATAGCTTATAGGCTCGCTTGCTTTAGCTCTGACAAGGTCTAAATCCAAAGCGTTATAAAGCACACGCATTTTGACTGGATCGATTCCAAAATTATCTTTGAGATCATTTAGATTTCCAAGACTGTTTGGGTAGATAAAATCAGCCTTTGGATAGAGCCATTTAAGCAAAAATTTGCTGATTTTTGATTTAAAATTTGGCTCTTTGTATAGCACGCTTGGGGTCGAGCATTCATTCATGATTAGTGGCTTTTTATCACCAAAAATCCTGGCTAACCCAGCCACATAACAAGGGCGATTCATCCAGACAAAGTGCATATCAATGCCTAAGCTTTTGCAAAGTTTTTTGTATTTTAAGCCCAAAAATGGAAGCTTTAAAAGCTTGATAAATCCATTTTCAAATGGCGCTGATTTTTCGATATAATGGACTTTTACATTACTTGGAAGCTCATAAAAGATAGTGTCATTCATAAGCACCAAATGAACCTCATAAAACTTCACAAGCTCACCAAGCAGATTTGCCACGACCCGCTCAGCCCCACCAGCACCCATAGAATATATAAATACACTTAATTTTTTCATAAAAAATTCCTAATCATTTTTCACACTCTTTTATAAATTTATACCATTTTTGTATTATATTTTTTATATCAAATTCATCTCGCTTTAAATTTGCATTTTTAGTCAAATTTTCTCTTAAATTTTCATCTTTTAGGACTTTTTCTAGCTCACAAGCAAAACTTTTCGGGCTAAAATCACTACTTATAAGCCCATCAAAGCCGTTTTTTATAAGCTCATTTGCACCATTTGTCGGCGTCGCCACCCGCAAAACGTCATAAAAAATAGCTTCGACAAGCACATTCCCAAAGCCCTCGCTTTTTGAGCTAAGAGCAAGGATTTTAGCCTTTTCATAAAGCACGCTTACATCATTTACGTGACCCAAAAACTTCACTTCAAGCTCCAAATTTATCGCCATTTGTTTAAGCTCATTTTCCAAGCTTCCACTTCCAGCTATCCACACTTCCCAGCCTTTAAGCAAACCTCTATCAACCAAACTCAAAGCTTGCAAATATATATCATATCCCTTGACATTTTCAAGCCTACCGACGCTCAAAATCACATTTTGCTTTGGCAAATTTAAGCTTCCTGATTTAAAAACTGGATTATACATCAAGGCTTTGTTTTTGACAAATTTATAATACTCAAAATCCACCGCACTAAGTACGCTAAGCCCGTCCGCAAATTTGTAGCTAAAATCCCGTATAAATCGCCAAAATTTAGACTTCAAAAGGTCATGACTGACGTGCTCTGTGACTATCAAATTTACCTTCATAAACGCAGTTGAGATGATTAAATTTATATTTGTTTGATCCATAAACGAGATGATGACGTCTGGTTTTTGACTTTTTATATACTTTCTTATTTTGATAAATTTACTAAATTTAGTCCAAATACCACTTTTTTCATATATATTTAAATGCGTCTTTTTGCAATCAAATTTATATAGCCCCAAATCCTCTTCAAAATAGACTATTTCGCAGCTTTCCCCACACTTTATAAACTCATTGCAAAGTGCTTCTAAAACACGCTCGCTGCCACCATTTCTAATGGCTGAAATAAAAAACATTATCTTCATTTTTTGGCTTTTTGTATGAAATCTACCCACTGATTTTGGATAGTTTTTATGTCAAATTCGCTTTGTCTAACTCTAGCATTTTGAGTCAAATTTGCGTCTAAATTTAGTGCTTCTTTAAGCTTTTTTGCAAAACTTTCAGGCTCAAAATCACTACTTATAAGTCCATCAAAACCGTCTTTTATCAGCTCTTTTGCGCCGCTCGTTGGCGTCGCCACCCGCAAAACATCGTAAAAAATCGCCTCTATAAAGGCATTTCCAAGCCCTTCAAATCTCGAGCTAAGAGCTAGGATTTTGGCTTTTTTATAAAACTCATCGATATTTTGCACCATACCGCAAAACTCAATATCAAGGTTTATGTTTTGAGCTGTTTTTTGCAGATTTACTCTCTCATCGCCATCGCCTAAAATAGCGATTTTCCAGCCTTTTAGCTCGTTTTGGAGCAGTTTTAAACTAGACAAGAATATATCGCAACCCTTTGGCTCAATCAGTCTTCCAACAAAAATTATAAGATTTTCTTTAGGCTGGCTTAAATTTGACGGGACGAAATTCATCGGATTGTATATTATTTTAGTATTTTTGACAAATTTATAATACTCCAAATCCTCTTTTGTCAGCACGCTAAGACCTGTAGCAAGTGGATAAAATATGCGTTTTAAAATACGCCATTTTAGGCTCAAAAACTTACAATAACTATGCTCAGAGATAAAAATAGGCGTTTTAAGCCAGGTACTTGCGGCAAGAACAAGTAGATTTGTGCTATCCATGAAGCTTATTACAGCGTCAAATTTGCCACCATTTATCACATTTCGCAGTGCTAAAATTTTACTAAAACGCTTTTTGAGATTGCCGATCAATCCAAAATCACTAACCCCATACTCTAAACTCATCAGCTTTACATTTTGGTTTATTTCATAAAACGGCTTAGCATCATCAAATCTCAGTAGACTGATCTCATGAGCGTTTGAGAGGGCATTTGCTAACACACTAGCCACTCTCTCAGCGCCACCAGCCCTAAGAGTCGAAATCACAAATAAAATCCTCATCTAACCTCGCTTTTTGGTCTAATTATACCCAAAATTTTGCCTTTTAACATGACTCTTTGGCTCCTCGAAAACACTAAAAACAAGCTTAAAAAATATCCAACAGCTAAAAATATTAAACTATAAAGCCCAAATCCCCACCAATTGCTGATTTGAATAAAAGTTTTTAGCCAAAACATCAAGCCTAAAATCGCCCCAAAAATCGCAACATTTCTCACAAAAATAGGATAAAAAATCCCTAATCTTTGCTCTAAATTTAACCCAGCATTCATCACGTCAAAGCAAATAATACGCAAAGCATAGGCAATGCTTGCAATAATAGCGATACTAAATAGCCCACCACCATGAAATTTCAGCCAGTAAATTTGAGCCAAAACCACACCCACAGACATTATCATATTTGCCACGGCTGGGCGTTTAAGCTTGTTTGTAACTGTGTTTAGGCTAAGAAGCGGCTGCATAGAAGCTATCAAAATCACAGGAGCCAAAGCGACCATAGAAAGCTCATAAATGAAGCTGATTTGCTCACTTGATTTAAACGGCAGCCAAAGTGAGTAAAACTCCACGCCAAGGCTAGCAAAAATCGCAACTGGCGTAATAGATATAAAAGCCAAAGTCTTTAGAGCAAATTTCACCTCAGCGACCAAGGCGGAGATATTTTGCTTAGAATAAAGCTCGATGAATTTAGGCACAAAACTAGCCCCAACCGTGCCAATGAATGACTCAGCTATCATAATAGCAGCCTTTGAAACCGATAAAACGCCCATTGAAGCAGCACTTATAAAGATGTTTGCAAGAAGCAGATCAACGCCGTTTATGAGCGTGTGACTAAGCATATTGAAGCTATTCCAAGCTCCGGAGCTTACTAGCTTTTTTATCAAGCGTAGGCGAAAAAGTCTAGTCCTAAAAACAAGCCCAGTATTTAGCTTTTTGGTGATATAAATCGCACTGACAAACACAAAAACCGAAGCCGCCAAAGCACTAATAGCAGTATAAAATATCATCGGCTTAAAAACACTAAAAAGCACCACCAAAAGCCCTGCAAAAATCGCCGAAGAGATAGCGTTTCTTACTGAAATCATATAAAGCTTGTTTTTGACAAAGGCGCTCACGGTCAAAACAGCATTAAACAGCCCCAAACAAAAATTGATAAAATAAAATAGCATTGTTAGCTTGACATCGCCAACAAGGGCGTCTGAGACGTTTATAAACTCTTTTAAATTTAGCAAGAAAATAGCACTAAAGGCACAAATAATCAAACAAAATATAAAATTTACCAATAAAACCGATGAATAATATTTGCTAGCTTGAAGCAAGTTGCCCTTGTGATACTCGTAAGCCACGAAGCGACCAGCCACTGAGTTTATGATGATTGTTAGGATATATCCATAGCTCACAAGTGAGTTTGCAAGCCCCAAAAATCCATAAGCTTCATCGCCTAACACCTTTAAGATAAAAGGCGTTAGAAAGAAGTTTATAAGCATTTGGATAGTAAAAACTACGATGCTAGAGATGAGATTTAGAGCCATTTGTGTAAAGCTAAATTATTTTAGCTTTTTCTCCCACTCTAGCGCTGAGCTGATGATAAGCTCTAGGCTATCTTTTTTTGGTTTCCAGTTTGTTTTGGTTTTTAGCTTATCAGCATTTGAGATTAGCACAGCTGGATCGCCATCACGCCTACTAGCGTTTATGACTTTAAAATCCACGCCACTTACTTTTTTAGCAGTCTCAATGACTTCAAATACGCTAAATCCCCTACCATAGCCCACGTTAAATATATCGCTATCATTTGAGCTAAGATACTCAAGCACCGATAAATGCGCACTCGCAAGGTCTTCTATATGTATGTAGTCACGCACGCAGGTGCCGTCTTTGGTCGCATAGTCAGTCCCAAACACGCTCATAGACTCTCTTTTACCAGTTATTGTTTGTGTTGCGACTTTGATAAGATGGGTTGCGTTTGGATAGTTTTGACCGATTAGTCCATCGCTGCTAGCTCCTGCGACGTTGAAATATCTCAAAATCCCATATTTGAAATTTGGATTTGCCGCGGCGGCGTCTTTTAAAATCCATTCAGTCATAAGCTTGCTTTTGCCGTATGGATTTATAGGATTTTGAGGGCTTTGTTCGCTTACTACGCCACTTTCTGGCTCGCCGTAAGTCGCAGCTGTAGAGCTAAATATAAATTTACCCACGCCGTATTCTATCGCCAAATTTATCAGATTTGCAGCGTTTGCGGTGTTGTTTAGATAGTATTTGAGCGGTTTGACAGTGCTTTCAAACACTTCAATGAAAGCCGCAAAATGTATAATCGCATCAAATTTATGAGTTTTAAAAATCTCTCTTAGGCTAAAAGTATCGCTCAAATCACACTTTATAAACTCAAATTTACCCACGCTCTCAAGAGTTATTAAAGCCTCCTTGCTTCCACTGTAAAAATTATCAATCACAGTGACGCTATCATTCCCACGCTCAAGCAAAGCCTTTAGCACGTGTGAGCCGATATATCCAGCCCCGCCAGTTATCAAGATGTTCATTTTGTCCCTCTTATTTAGCATTAAATTTGGGCAATTATATCTTGTTTGGGCTTAAATATCACGTTTAAAAATAAAAATAGCAAGCAAAAATAAAATAATAAAGCCAAGCAATATTAAATTTAACACTATCCAGCCGCCATTTGCTAGGACAAATCCCACGCTTGAGCTTGCAAGCAAATTTGCCCCAAAAACGCTGATAGCATTTAGCCCTTGTAAGCGAAGTTTATGCTCTGAGTTTATAGCATTTAGCATAAATGTTCCACCATTAAAACTAAACGCCCAGCCTATACCAACAAGCACCAAACTCACCCAAAATCCCCAAAAACTAACACTAAAAATCGCTACAAAAACCGCAATCAAATAAAATAAAATCCCAAGCAAAATCAGTCTAAAAGGTGATAAACTCTTTAGAAAAAATGCCAGAAATAAGCTTGGTGCATACATCGCTATGAAGTGCCACACAAGCACACTTTTAGCTGCGTCGTAGCTAAATTTATATTGGCTCATCGCAAGCGGAGCAGCATTCATAATGAGCGTCATATAAGCAAACCCAAATGCACAAGCCATAGTTGCAAGGATGAAATTTGGCTCTTTTATACACGTCATCAAAGGAGCTTTTGGGAGCTGATTTGTGGGCTTTAGTGGAGTTAGGGCTAGGGGTAAAGTGATAATAAAATTAATCACGCAAAGTAAAAGTGCAAATAAAAATGAGCCAGCAAAAGGCGCTTCAAACATCATCGTGCCGATATTTGCCAAATTTGGGCCCAAAACCCCACCCATTATTCCGCCAGCCACGATGAGCGCTGTGGCTCTATTTTTGTCATTTTGAGTGGCTAAGCTTAAAGCTTCGCTGGCTAAAAATCTATAAAATTGATTAAGTGCGGTGAAAAATCCAAGCAAAAAAGTAGCAAAACAAAATAGATAAAATAGTCCATTTATCAGTGAAAATATAGCAAAAATAGCGCCCAAAGCACCAATCAAAGAAGCCCACAAAAAGACCTTTTTTCTACCAAATTTTTGCATTAAATTTGATGAAAATAAAACTGCGATAAAAGCCCCACAAAGTGTCGCAGAAATAGGAAACGTGGCAAAACTACTACTATAGCAATTAGGACAACTAGGAGTTTTAGAGTACAAAACGCCATCCAGCAGCCACTTGCCAGCTAGTCCACTACTAAAAGTCAGCAAAGAAACAACAGCTCCGCTAAAGCCTTGCCCTAGAAGCAGTAAAATTATATTTTTGTTTAGAAAGATAAATTTATGCAATTTTAAAATGTTTTACCTTAATTTTAATTATTCGTTTAAAAAGCAAACACTCCAAAAAATAAAAATATCACTACAAATATAGCAACAATGATGTTGTTTGCTATAAAATCAAATATCGCCCTAAAAGTAGCCTTGATGCAAGCGTGACTAAAAGCCCCTTTTAACTCCAATATCGTTTTTAAATCCTCTGCTTCAAACAATCTAATATAGTTTATTTTTTCTTTTTCCATAGCCATTTTATAAGAAAACTCATCAAATACACCAATTTCTTTGCTCAGTGAGTAGAGCATACCATAAATCCCGTCCATCAAAGCTGCGTAAGATGAATAGTCGCTACGTGCATTTTGCATTTTTAAATTTGCTAGCAAAAAGCGGTAATTATTTATCAAATCAATATTATTTAAACCAATTTGTTTTGAAATCAAAAACACTTTTAGCTCTTTCAAATCTTCATTGCCAGCAAGTCTGCCTTTGGCGTATTCATCGATATAATCAATATTTGATCTATCAAATTTATCCATCAAAGGCGACCCAAAAGCAAAAGCGCACAACAATGCTGTTATCACGCATATTTTCATTTACGATTTTTCTACTATTTTTTCAGATATATAGTACAAAACGCCAATATAACAAAAAATATAACAATGCCGACCATTATCCAATCACTTGAAGTAAAGCTCATATTAATCCTTTTAATTGATTTGCTTTTTGCAATATATAAACTATCCTACCAATCTTTTTTCTTGCTTTCTAGCTTTTCGTCCATGTATTCCCAGCCTTTTACGCACCACTCTAGCTCGAAACTACCTTTCGCATATCTATCTGTACATTCCCATTTGCCTTGACCCAACTGCCTAAAAATCGCGCCCTCATCGTAGTATTTACGCTCTTGCTTATTGCTTGCTTCATAGACTGGCCACGCGCTTAAAGAGATGGCAAAAAAACTGATTAAAAGTATAAATTTTCTCATTTTAAATCCTTATTTTGATAGTATTATATCACTTTTTACTCGCAAAAACACTGGAAATCTTGGTTTATTAAATTTAGTCAAATTTTGGTATTTATACGTGATGATTGAACCGATTTTTGGCGGGTTTGCCCTTTGAAAGTCACTAAATCCTGAGCCGATTTTGAAGCTAACGCCACTAAAAATATCCTTGCAGACTAATGAGCCTAAAACGCCAGCATATTTGCCATTTCCTTTACGCAGCTCCACGACTTCGCACTCGCTATCTTTAAACTTTTTGAGCTTTAATATTTTGGAGCTTCTACCGCCGATATAAGCAGCGTTTGGGTCGCGTACGACTATCCCCTCACCACCTATAGCAGTAACATCATCAAGAAAATCAAAAGCCATTTGATTTGAGCTGACTGGTTTTTGGTCTATTACATTAATAAATTTATTTGGATTTTTAGCCAAAAACTTACGCAAAATCTCAAGCCTAGCCTGCAGATTTCCACTAACTTGTGGTAGGTCAAATATCATAAACTTAATGCTTTGCCACTCATTGCTTGGATGGGCATCACTTACGATGCTTGTGATTTTTTCAAACTCTCCACGCTGGCTCCACAGCTCACCGTCGATCATAAACGGCGGGAAACTCTCTAGCCACCAAATAGGAGCATTTATGATTTTACCATTTTTGCTTTTTAGATTTTTGCCATCCCAGATAGCGCGCACGCCGTCAAATTTTTCGCTCATTACCCAGCCGCTTAGATTTTCATCTTTATACTCTTTTAGGAGCATAACCTCAGCGTGTAAAAAGCCAAAAAGTAAAGCAAAAACAGCTAAAAATCTCAAATTTAGCCCTTGATTTGGTAATAATCCAAATACCAATCGACAAATTTAGCCACGCCGTCATTTACGCTTGTGTTTGGTTTGTAGTCAAAATCCTTAACCAAATCACCCACATCGGCGTAAGTCGCTGGCACGTCGCCTGGCTGGATCGGCATGAGATTTTTGTTTATCTCTTTGCCAAGTCTTAGCTCAATAGCTTTGATATAATCAAGCAGTTCTACTGGGGAGTTGTTGCCTATATTATAGACTTTGTACGGAGCACTTGAAGTGGCTGGATCTGGGACTTTGGAGTTCCATTTTGGGTTTGGCCCTGCTGGATTATCAATGCATTTTATCACGCCTTTTACGATATCGCCCACGTATGTGAAATCTCTTAGCATTTTGCCGTAATTATACACATCTATGCTCTTATCATGCACGGCAGCATCAGTGAATAAAAACAGCGCCATATCAGGTCTGCCCCAAGGTCCATAAACGGTAAAAAATCTAAGTCCAGTAGTAGGCAGCCCAAAAAGATGGCTATAAGTGTGCGCCATTAGCTCGTTTGATTTTTTGGTCGCAGCATAAAGGCTGATTGGGTGATTTACGCTCTCATGAGTGGAAAACGGCATATTTTCATTCAGTCCATAAACTGAGCTTGAGCTTGCATAGACTAAATTTTGCACGGCATAGTGGCGGCAACACTCTAGGATATTGACAAAGCCAGTTATATTGCTATCTATATAAGCATGTGGATTGATGAGTGAGTAGCGAACCCCAGCTTGTGCAGCGAGATTTACTACAACGTCAAATTTAGCCGCTTCAAAGAGCTTTTTCATAGTATCAAAGTCTTCTAAGTTTGCCTTAAAAAAGCTTAAATTTGGATATTTTTCAGATTTTATAAGCTCATTTTCTTTGATATTTTGGCGTTTTATGCCAAGCTCATTAAGTCTTGCGTATTTTAAATTTACATCGTAATAGTCATTTACGCAGTCAAGCCCGACGACCTCATCGCCACGCCTAGCAAGCTCAAGGCTTAGATGAAATCCGATAAATCCAGCCATTCCTGTTACTAAAATTTTCATATTTTGCCTTTAAATTCGTTTGATTTTATAAACAAGAGAGTTTGAGAGATCAAAATCTCTAAATTTATCATGTGCCACAGCCAAAACCACAGAATCAAACTCGCTAAATTTAGGCTCATTTACAAGATTTATGCCATACTCTCTTATCACATCATCATTATCAGCCCACGGGTCGCACACGCTCACATCGCAGCCAAAATCCTTTAGCTCAGTGATAACATCTATTACGCGTGAGTTTCTGATGTCTGGGCAGTTTTCTTTGAATGTTATACCAAGCACCAAGACTTTTGCACCATTTACTTTTAAGCCATTTTTTATCATCAGTTTTACAGCCTGATCAGCATGATAAATGCCCATATTATCGTTTATTCTGCGACCTGCTAGTATCATTTCAGGATGATAGCCAAGCTCTTGAGCCTTGTGAGTTAGATAATACGGATCCACGCCGATACAATGCCCACCCACAAGACCTGGACGGAAGCCCAAAAAGTTCCATTTAGTACTTGCTGCGTCAAGCACTTCGTTTGCGTCGATATTCATCTTGTTAAATAGCATCAAAAGCTCATTTACAAAGGCGATATTTATGTCACGTTGAGTGTTTTCGATGACTTTGGCAGCTTCTGCTACTTTAATGCTACTTGCTTTATAAACTCCAGCTTTTATGATTTTAGAATACACAGCTTCCACAATTTCAAGGGCTTTAGGGCTACTTGCTGAGATGATTTTTTTGATTTTTGTGACGGTATGCTCTTTATCGCCTGGATTTATACGCTCTGGGCTATATCCACACTCAAAATCCACGCCAAATTTCAGCCCACTTGTCTCTAAAACAGGCACGCACTCATCTTCAGTCACGCCTGGATAAACAGTGCTTTCATAGACGACTATATCACCCTTTTTTAGCACTTTTGCGATGCTTGCACTAGCTTTATATAATGGAGTTAGGTCTGGGCGTTTGTTTTTGTCAATCGGAGTTGGCACTGTAACTACGTAAAAATTGCACTCTTTTAAATCATCTAAATTTGAGCTAAATTTCATGCCATTTTTGATAACTTTTGCCATTTGCTCGCTGCTTAGCTCAAGCGTCCTATCAATGCCGTTTTTTAGCTCATCAATGCGTCTAGCGAACAAGTCAAATCCGACCACGCTAAACTCATCACTAAAAGCAGCCGCCAAAGGCATACCAACATATCCAAGCCCGATAATACCGATTTTTATATCTTTCATTTTTACTCTTTTTTTAAATTTTGTAAATTATACGTTAAAGTTTTATAAACTTTCTTTAAGCCTTGCTATCTCATCATCCACAAAAGCCCCAAACACGCTCGTGTAACTCATATCTGGCTTTTTATCTTTCAAAAACTCACTCATAACCACGATATAATCAGCGTAATCATCACGCGTCAAATTGCCCCTTAAAAGCTCGTATTTTAAGAAAAGCCAATACGTATTTAGCGTGTCACTCTCGCAATATTCGTTGATTTTTTCTATTTTGTTATCGTAAAACATTTCAAGGACTTGGTCGCCATGCACGTCGTATTTGCCAGGGAGATTTAGCGCCGCACAAAGCGTGTCAAGCTTCAGACCGCCAACAGCCTTAAAATCGCTAATGTGATCTAATAAATCAAGATGAAAAACACCATCATAGCGGCTGCGATAATTGCACCATTTATCCTTGCCGTTTTCCTTGTCGTTTGTGCTAAAATACGCGCTTGATTGCAGGTTGTATTTCATCGCTCTAACCATAAGCATCGGCAGGTCAAAGCCACGACCATTGAAGCTGACAAGACGCGGATTAAATTTGTTGATAAAATCGATAAATTTAGCGATTTTTTCTTTTTCATTGTCACCTTGCATGGTCGAAACTCGCAAAAATCTACCAAATCTATCTGCCATCACAGCCGAAATCGCCACAACTTCGTGGTAGCAAACTGGCAAAAACTCACTTCCGCTGCTTTCTTTTTGCAAATTCATAGCCGCAGTTGAGAGCTTTTTGGGGTCGATTTGCCCGTTTTTTTTGCATACTGCGACCACTTCAGGTGGCAAAGTCCGCTCTAAAAGCCTAGCATCAGGAATGGTTTCGCAGTCAAAAACACAAATATATTCGCTCATTTTTTTACCTTTGATTTTTGCATATTTTACACAAAAGTTTGTTTTTATCTAATTAATTATATAATTTAAATTTTTTAAAGAGGTATTATGAGAGAGAAAATAGAGTATTTTTTGGTTTTATTTGTCATAAAACTTAGCAAAATTATGCCAAGCAAATTTATCTATTTTTTGCTTGAAAAAATTGCAATTTTACTATTTTATATACTCAAATCAAGGCGAAATTTAGCCATAACAAACCTAAAAAATGGACTAAATTTAAGCGACCAAGAAGCTTATAAAATAGCCAAGCAAACATTCATCAGTGTATCCAAGACAGCTTGCGAGAGCATACTTATTTTTAATGATAAATTTGATTTTGATAAGATGATAAACGATAAAGATATTATCAAACAAACATTCCAAAATCTTAGCTCAAACAAATCAGCCCTCATCATCACAGCTCATTTTGGCAATTGGGAGGCACTCTCTCACTACGTCGCCAAGATAGGCTATCCGCAACTCGTCATCGCCAGAGAGGGCAATAACCAGCTTATAGAAACCAAAATTACCAAACCATCAAGGCAAAAATTTGGCAATATTTTAGCCTACAAACATGAAGCCATGAGCAAGATGGTAAAACAGCTCAAAAATGGCGGACTTATCGGGCTTTTGCCAGATCTTTTTGCTGGTGGTGCAAACAGCATAGTGACGAACTTTTTTGGTAACCGTTGTCGCACGACAAAATCAGTAGCATCTTTGGTGCTAAAATACCAAATTCCAGTCATTGCGATATTTTTCAAAAGAACTCAAAATGGCACTTATGATCCAGTGATTAGAAAATTTGATTTTGAATTAACTGGCGATAAAGATTTAGACACACAAAACATAGTCCAAGCTTGCAACGATACCATAGAAAGCGTCATAAGAGAGTCTCCAGATCAGTGGTTTTGGATGCATAATAGATGGAAAAATGAGGATTTGGACTAATGAGGGCTCTTATTTTAAGTGACGGCAGAATCGGTCATGAAAACCAGCCAATAGCCTTTTGCAAACTCAAAAATATAGATTATGATATATTGTACGTGAGTTATAAGCTTAAAATACTAAAAACACTTTCGTACATTTTGGATTTTTTTGGGGTTTATATTAAGATTTTTGGCTCTGAGCTGGTCTCAAATAGCTATGATATAGTAGTCGGCGCTGGAAGCGGGACGTATTATCCGCTTAAATTTTACGCAAAAAAACTAAATGCAAAAAGTGTAGCGATGATGAATGCCAAAGGCTATAAAAACAGCTTTGATCTGATGTTTGTGATGAGTCACGACGCCAAAAACTTAGCTCCAAACTCCATCTTGCTGCCAGTAAATGCCAACTACAAAAGCCAAAATCACTTTTATAAACCAAGCAAACCAGCCATTAGCTTCATTATCGGCGGGACAAACAAGAACTCGCAGTTTGACGAAGCAAAAGTTTTGCAAACCATAAAAGAGATAATGAGCAAATTCAAAGACCATGAAAAGCTCATAACCACTTCTCCAAGAACCCCAAAAAGCCTAGAAAACGAGCTTGAAAAGCTAAATTTCGACTATAGTGTGATTTATTCCAAAAATAAAATAAATCCGATTGATGATTTTTTAGAATTTAGCGATTACACTTTTATCACGTCTGATTCTACTTCGATGATAAGCCAAGCAGTGTGCTGGGGCAACGCTAACGCGCAGGTCATTAACTACCAAAAAGATGGTTCAAAATTTGGTAAGTTTATCTCAAATTTAGCCCAAAAAGGCTACTTGCATATCTATGATGGAAGTGTGCAAAAAACCACTAAATTTGACCTAATATCAGCATTTAAGAAAGTAAATTTATGAAAATAATCCAAATGCTACCTGAGCTAAAAGAAGGTGGCGTAGAGCGTGGCGTAGTCGATATCAACAAAGCCTTAATAAAAGCTGGCGTCACCTCAATAATCATGAGCAATGGCGGCAAATTAGCAGAACAAATCACAAAAGACGGTGGAGAGCACATCAAATTTGACCTTGCTAGCAAAAACATTTTTAGCGTCATTTGGCGAGTTTGGAAGCTTAAAAAACTACTAAAATCTATAAATCCAGATATCATTCACGTGCGTAGTCGCGTCCCAGCGTGGCTAGTATATTTGGCTAACAAAAGCCTAAAAATCAAAGTCGTAAGCACAGTTCATGGGCTAAACTCACCAAATTTTTATAGCAAAATAATGATAAAAGCTGATGCGATCATCACACCAAGCAACTGCGTAAAAGAGCACATCATCAAGCATTTTGACACTGATACTAACCTCATCACAGTCGTGCCAAGAGGCGTGGATCTAAGCGCCTTTGATCCGAGCAATTTAGACGCTGAATTTATAAATGAGTTTAGGCAAAAATATAAAATCTCAAAAGATGATTTTGTCATCTCAAATATCGGACGCATAACGGAGCTAAAGGATTACGAAACATTTATAAAAGCCACAAACGAGCTTAAAAAAATAAAAAAAGTCAAAGCCTTGATAGTGGGTGGCGTCCATCCTCGCAAACAAAAATATTATCAAAGCTTAAAAGATTTAATATCAAATTTAGGCTTAGAAAACGAAGTGATTTTCACAGGCTCGCAGAGCAAAATAGCCGAAATCTACTCTATCTCAAACGTCGTTGTAAGTAGCTCCAAAAAGCCTGAAAGCTTTGGTAGAAGCGTGGCTGAAGCTCTAGCACTAAATACTCCAGTCGTCGCCTCAAACCACGGCGGTGTAAAAGATATAATAATAGATGCCAAATTTGGATACTTTTTTGAGATAGGCGATTTTAAGGGACTTTGCGATAAGATTTTACTTGCAAATGAGCTTAAATTTGATGGATTTAAATACATAAAAAACAATTTTTCATTTAAACAAATGTTTGATAAAACTATGGAAATTTACAAAAAGGAATTGTCTTGACACAAAAAGTAATGCAATATTTTAAAGAACAAAATCCGCAAATTTTGATATTTAAATTCTTTCTTTTTATTTGGATTATGAGTATTCCATTTAAAAATTCAATTTACCAAATTTCTTTTGTAATATTAAATTTATTTTTTATAACACATCTTTTATATACAAAAAACTTCAATAGCATAAAAGATATTTTATACAAAACAAGATTTTTAACCATAGCTTTTATAGGTATTTTTTTATCTATGATTATCTCAAATTTGCTAAATTTGCAATACATATCCACAAAAAGTTGGAGCTATATTTTTCTTTTTATTTTTAGATATGGGACAATATTTTTGGCTTTAGCATATTTTTATAAACTAGAATATTTTTCAAAAAAAGAGATTATATACTTTATTTTTTCTGGTTTAATCTTGCTTGCTTTAACTTCTATTTTTTACATCATCAAAGATCTTGAAATGACTAGAGGTTTAAGCGGATCTCTTGGTAGTAGAACTGGTTTTGGACTGTTTATGGGGCTTGGACTTGTTTTAAGCTTTATTGTGATTAAGCATAAAATCCTAATGCCAGCTTTAACTATATTTTTTATTTTCTTTACTATTTTTTCATTCGCAAGATCATCTTGGGTAGCAAGCACTGTAGCCATAGCTGCTTTTATATTATTAAATTTAAAAACAATCCGTAAAAAAGATATTTTATTTTTAATTACACTATCTGCTCTTATACTTATATTGTATTTTGGCTTTGAATCATTTCAACAAAGATTTGCCACACTTATGGAAGGCAACTCAACACATAGATTTTTTATATGGTCATATTGCGTGGATATGATAATGCAAAATCCAATTTTTGGATATGGGATGGACGTTTTTAGAAATCTTCCAAATAGCCCTGCTTTGCTATCTCCAGATTGGAATTCTACTCATAATATGATTTTAGAATCGCTACTATATACAGGACTATTTGGGGCTATATTTTGCTTCTGGCTTGTTTCAATAACATTTTTCAAAACACTTAAAACAAAAAATTATCAACTATTTGCAATTTTTACATATATATTTGTGGTTTCACAGTTTGATTTTGGTGCATATATGTCAAAAGAGTTATTAAGCTTTATTGTTATTTTTACATTTTTAGCCTATAGTTCAAACTTTAAGGAGTCAGTGTGATTCGTATAATATTATCTATAATTGTGGTTTTTCTTTTAATAACTTTTATCATTTTTTCTATACGTTTTACATGGTGGAGAAAGAACGTTAGCTACGAGTACCCACGTATTTTGATGTATCACATGATAAGCGAGCACTTACCAAAAAACAAGTCTAAATTTAACCGCTTAAGAGTCAAGCCAAAAGAGTTTGAAAAACAAATAATCTGGCTGAAAAAACATGGATTTACCAGCTACACCTTAAGCGAACTTGTAAATTTAAAAGAAATCCCACCAAAATCAGTAGTTATAACTTTTGATGATGGTTACAAAGACAACTTCACAAACGCTTTTACCATACTAAAGAAGCATAATTTCAAAGCAACGATTTTTATCGTAGTAGATAGATTTACCAAAAACTGGGCGACTGATAAAGATCTAAATGAATCAAGCGATGAGCTAAACGCAGAAGAGATGCTAAGCAATGACGAAGTGGCTCAAATGATAGCCAGTGGGCTTATAGAGATCGGATCACACACTATGGATCACGCAAACTTGCCAGCTCTTAGCACTGATGAAAAATGGGCGCAAATACAAAAATCAAAAGAAAATATAGAAAATATTTTTGGGACGACTTGTGAAACTTTTGCCTATCCGTTTGGATTTTTTGACAACGAAAGTGCATTAGCTGTGGAAAAAGCTGGATACAAAGCAGCAGTAACCACTAAAAATGATGTTTATAAAAAAAGCGTTTATAACAAATATAAAATGCCACGTATAATGATTTCAGGTCGCCAAGGAATGCTTGCGTTTAAACTAAAGATAAAAAACGGACGTGTTAGGTGAAAATAGCCTATTTCTCATGCTCTACCATATATGGCGGAGTTGAAAAAATCATCATCGAAACGTTAAATGAACTTTGCAAAGATAATGAAATTTTACTCATAGTTCCTCGTGGTTGTCAGTACAAAAACCAGCTTGATTCTAAAGTCACAATCTACGAATACAAAAGCTATGATAAAAGATATAATCCATTTTTATATGCTGAAATTTACAAAGTTTTAAAGGATTTCTCAGCTCAAATTTTGCACTCTCACGCTGCAAAAGCCACACAAATCGGCTTTGTCATATCTAAATTTATGGATTTTAAGTTTATAGCGACTAAGCACAACAACAGAAAAGGCAAGATTTTTAACCGTGTTAAAAATGTGATTTGTGTCTCAAAAGCTGTGGCTAACACTGTGAATCACGAAACAAAAACGCTATATTTTGGTATCAAAAATCAAGCTATCAAAAGAGATTTACCTGATATTTTCACCATTACTGCTGTTGGCAGACTAGATCTTATCAAAGGATTTGACCAGCTTATAAAAAGCGTTCAAATCCTGGATTTTCCATTTATTTTGCAAATCATCGGCGATGGCAAGGAAAAAGAAAATCTGCAAAATCTTATAAATGAGTTAAGCTTAAATGATAAAGTAAAGCTCTTAGGATTTAGAAGCGACATCGCGCAAATCCTAGCAAACTCACACCTTCAAGTCATAAGCTCACTTAAAGAGGGATTTCCAATAAGTTTAATAGAAGGGATTTTTTACTCCCATGTTTTAATTTCAACGCCAGTTGGCGGCATAGTTGAGATTTTAGATAGCAATTTTTTTATAGAAAATAATAATTTTGCAACTAAAATAGAAGAAATCTACCAAAATTATAATGATTTTAAAACCAAATTTGCTCAAACTCACTCTAAATTCAGACAAATTTTAACATTTGAAAACTATATTTTAAATTTAAAAAATTACTATAAGGAAGTTAAGTGAAACCACTAAAAATAGTACACTGCGGTATTTTTAATGAAAAAACCAATGGCAAGGAATTTTATTCACAAGACCGTAAAATCTCTCATGGTTTGCACCAAAATGGTCATTTTGTCTATGATTTTAGCTATAGAGATGTAGAAAGAGGACTTAGAAAATTTGGTTTAAAAAACTTGAGTACCAAAAAAATGAATCAAAAACTAATTCAAATTTGTAAAAATTTAAATGCTGATTTATTACTACTTGGCAAAGCAGAGAAGATTGAGCCAGACACGATACAAAGCATAAAAAATGAGCTGCCAAATATCAAAATCGCACTTTGGTATGTCGATCATCTAGAAGAAAACCAAGCTTGGTTTGACAAACTTAAGCTAATTGATCTGTTTTTCTATGCAAACGCCCTTAATCTACAAAAGCTCTCAAGCAAATACCCAAATGCAATATTCTCATTTTTCCCAAATATCAGTGATGAGGCTTTTGATTTGAGCTTAAATTTAGAAAAAAATATCGACGTTATTTATATCGCTAGAGATTATAAAGAAGATGTTCGGTTTAAATTCGCCACTATGCTAGATGAATTTTGCAAACAAAACGATATAAAACACAAAATTTATGCCAGCTTAGGTAATCCACCGATTTTTGGTTATGAGTTTGCAAAAGCCATAAATAGTGCTAAAATAGCTATAAATTTCAACCGTGATGATGAGCTAGAATGCACAAAATCCAACAAACTTCTTGGAGCAAGCGATAGAATGGCGCAGTTTATGGGATGTGGTACTTGTACATTTAGCCCACGTATAAATGGCTTTGAGAAATTCTTTACTGACGGCAAAGATATAGTATATTTTGATAATCCGCAAGATTGTTTTGATAAGATAAAAGAATATCTAAAAGATAATAAATTTAAACAAATTGCCAAAAATGGTAGAGACGCTACACTAGATTTAGCAAATGCGAAAAAAGTAACTAAATTTATGGTAGAAACTATACTTCAAAAACAATTCAGTCAAGATTACGAATGGAGAGAATTTATGTTTAAAAACGGAGATAAAATATGAAAATACTTCATACTTTGCACTGGGTGCAGTTTGCTGGTACTGAAAAAGTATGCGTCGATCTTTGTAATGAGATGAGTAAAAATCATGATGTATTTCTACTCACGAACAATCAGATAAAACCTTATATAAACAAAAAAGTGAATTTGGTCGAAGTTGATTTTCAAAACAATCGCTATAATCCATTTTTTTTATATAAAATAGCTAAAATAATAGATGATATAAATCCAGATATTATCCACTGTCACAATACAAAAGAGTTAGAAATAATATACAACACTAGAATTTTTACAAAAAGAAAAATACCTATAGTTGCTACAAAACATACATTAAGAGCCAAAAAACGATTTAAAAAAGCGGATTTATGCGTGGCTATTTTAGAAGATACAAAAGAAATTTTAAAAGAAGGCTCAATCATAATCAAAAATGGAATGGCATATAAAGAGCCCAAAAAATTGCAAAGAGATAATAAATTTTATATTATTAGTGCAAGCAGATTATCGCCTGTAAAAGGAAATCAAATAATCATAGAAGCACTTTCTATGGTAAATTTTGATTTTAAATTTGATATTTTTGGACAAGGCGAACAAAAAAATGAACTGCAAAATTTAATAAATTCATTAAACCTGCAAGACAAAATTACACTTCAAAGCTTTAGCGATAATTTACAAGATCATCTTTTTAGCTGTGATGTCCAAATAATCGCTTCGATTTTTGAACCTTATGGACTTACTGCGATTGATGGAATATATTATTCACCACTTTTACTATCTACAAAAACAGGAATTTGCGCTCAAATTTTACCAGATGAATTAATTTTTCAAACAGATCCAAAATCACTAGCCAACAAACTAAACGACATATACACAAACTATAATGAGTATAAAGAAATATTTGCAAAAATCAAAGCAACAAAGGATAAATTTAGCGTAGAAGCAATGGCAAACAACTATCTAAATGCTTATGAAAATTTGATAAAAGATATGAAATGATATATTTATTATACTTTATATTAGTGGCTGGATTTACTGGCTTTAGCTTGCGTTATAACTGGTGGCGAATGCCACAAAGCTACGCCAAAGCAAGAGTCTTGATGTATCACTCAATCAGCGAGCATTTTGGTGAAAGGCACGATAAATGGCGAGTGAAGCCAAGCGATTTTGAAGAGCAAATATCATGGCTACACAAAAACGGATTTCAAAGCTTCACTATAAGCGAACTAGCAAATTTAAAAGCCATTCCAAATAAATCAGTCGCCATAACATTCGACGATGGATACGGCGATAACTATGACGTAGCTTTTAAAATTTTAAAAAAATACAACTTCAAAGCTACTATATATTTAGTGCCAAATCAGAGCTCAAACCACTGGGAAAAGCAAAACACAAATCACCTTGCAAATATGCTAAATACTGAGCAAATTCAAAAGATGCAAAGCTCAAATTTAATAGAGTTTGGCTCACACACTTCAAGCCACGTAAATTTAGCCACTATAAACGCAAATGAGCTTCAAAATGAGCTTCAAACCTCCAAAAAAGATGTAGAAAACATCACGCAAACGCCTTGCACGGCATTTGCATATCCATACGGCAAATATAATGAAAATATCAAAAATGCCGTTATAAATGCAGGATATAAAAACGCTGTCATCGTCAAACGTGGGCTTTATACTCCAAATGATGATAAATTTGAGATAAAACGCATCGGAGTTTTGGGCACTGAGAGCTTTTTTGACTTTTACCTTAAATTTACAAGGATAAGGAACAAACTATGATAAAAGCTTCAGTCTATATCATCTGCCAAAATGAAGAAAAGCATATCAAAAGATGTTTAGAGAGCGTAAAAGACTTTGATGAAATCATCATCGTCGATAGTGGAAGCAGTGACAAAACGCTTGAGATAGCTAGCGCCTACACAGATAAGATTTTTCATCAAGATTTTTTAGGTTATGCTAAGCAAAAAGAGTTTGCCAAAAATCTTTGCTCGCATGAGTGGGTGTTAAATTTAGACGCCGACGAAGAGCTAAGTAGTGAGCTAAAAAATGAGATAATCACCACTATCCAAAATGACGATTGCGACGGACTTGAAGTAAATATATTTAGCAAATATTTAGGCAAATTTCCAAATAAGCTTTGTAAAGCCATAACAAGAATAAGATTTTTTAGAAAAAATCTCGGCTCGTATGGAGCAAAACTCGTCCACGAAAGCATCTCCTTAAATGGAAAAGTAAAAAAAAGTAAAAACTTTATTTACGACCACGGACTCACAACAATCCAAACGCAAATAGATAAAATAAACTCATATTCATCTCTTAGAGCTAGCGAAAAATCAAACAAAAATAGATCCGCATCATCTTTAAAGCTTATTTTTGTCTTTCCTTTAGCGTTTTTCAAATCCTATATTGTAAGGCGAAATTTTTTAAATGGAAAAAGAGGCTTTATACTCGCTGTTATTTTGGCTTTCTACGCATTTTTAAAAGAGGCAAAACTCTACGAACAAAATTTAAATAATAAAAAGAATTAATCTTTATATTTGTATAAATTTATTAAATTTATACAAATTTACCTTATTCTGATTATTCTAATAAAAATAAATTATTAATTTAAAAAAATTAAGTTAAATTTATCTCATTTATTTTTTAGTTACTTTTTTAGTTATATAATTTTAAAATTAAAAATTTTATTTAAGGAAAATAATTATGAAAAAAGTTTTATTTGCTTCAGCTTTAGTTGCTTTTGCTTGTTCTGCTGCTTTTAGCGCTGATGGTGCTACACTATTTAACAAATGTAAAGCCTGTCATGGTGCAAAAGCTGAAAAAGTTTATCTAAACAAAGTTCCAGCTTTAGTTAGCGTTGATGCTGCTGAGAGACTTGCTCTAATGAAAGAGTACAAAGCTGGCACTATAAATGGTGGCAAAGGCAAATTCAACATGGGTGCAGTTATGAAAGGTCAAATGGCTAGCCTAAGCGAAGCTGATATGGCTGCAGTAAACGACTACATCTCAACTCTAAAATAACTTACTGGTGGGCTAGTCCCACCAAATACTTATAAAAATTTATCACAAATTCAGATTATTACCATTATAATACAGCATTATTTTTTTGCAAAAGGATTAAAAATGAAAAAAATGTTAATTATTTCAGCAATCGCTGCTTTAGCATGTAGTTCAGTTTTCGCTGCTGATGGCGCAACAATCTTCAAAAAATGTGCTGTTTGCCACGGTCAAAAAGCTGAGAAAAAATACCTAAACAAAGTTCCAGTACTTACTGAGATCGATGCTGCTACTCGTCTAGCTGATATGAAAGCTTACAAAGACGGCTCTCTAAACGGCGGTAAAGGCAAAGTTGGTATGGGTGGAATCATGAAAGGTCAAATGGCTCCATTAAGCGACGCTGACATGGCTGCAGTCAATGACTACATCTCAACTTTGAAATAATTCAAAACTTAATCAGGTGGGCGATAACCACCTGATTTTTTCTTCAGTATCTCTTCTTTTCGTTTTTCCATATTATAAGCATCATTTAGTGCGTCTTCACTATCAAATTTCGTTCCATCAAGAAACTTAGAATAATCATCAAACTGTCTACTTTTTATCCCCCAAAGCAAGCCAAAAAGAGCTAAAGCTCCAAGCAAAGTCGAAATTCCCAGCATTATTGCGATTATTGCACCCATTTTTATCCTTTAAATTTAACTCTCAAAGCAGCTGAGTTTATCACCACTATGATCGAGCTTAGCGACATAGAAATCGCTGCAAATAATGGTATAATAAATCCAGCCATAGCTAGAGGCACAGTCACGGCATTATAAACAAGCGAGAAAGCAAGATTTTGTTTGACTGTTTGGAGTGTCATTTTTGAGAGTAAAATAGCGTTTTTGAGCGAGTTTAAATCATCATTTAGAAGCACCACATCGCTTCTCTCCACACTCAAAGCTGCTCCACTTCCAAGGCTTATCCCCACACTCGCACTACTTAAAGCCACTGCATCATTTATCCCATCTCCTACCATCACGACTGGCGATTTGTCGTTTAGCTCTTTTACGATTGTAGCCTTTTGGAGCGGATCTTTTGAGTAGTAAAACTCGCTAATACCAAGCTCATTAGCCACTTTTGAAGCGACTTTTTCATTGTCTCCTGTTAGCATTATTACCTTAAATTTATTTGCTTTTAGCGAGGAGATCACATCTTTTGCTTCGCTTCTTAGCTCATCTGCTAGCTCAAAGACAGCCACGACTTTCTCATCTATGCTAAAGCAATATAGCGAATTATCACTGCTAAACTCAAACCCAGACATAAAATCCACGCTTCCACCTTTTAGAGCTTGATTTTTATACCTAGCGCTAACGCCTTTGCCTACAATGTTTTGCACATCTTTTAGCTCGTAAATTTCAGCGTCCAAACTACTCATCACAGCCTTAGAAATAGGATGAGTCGAAACGCTAAGAAGCGAATAAAGCAGACTCATATCAAACTCATCAAATTTGGTCGCTTTTACCACTTTTAGCTTTGATTTTGAAAGTGTTCCAGTCTTATCAAAGACAATAGTTTGGCACTTTGCAAGGCTTTCTATGATTTTAGCTTCTTTAAAGACGATTCCCTTTTTTAGCCCTACCCCAAGACCGACTAAAGTCGCAACCGGCGTGGCTAGAGACAAGGCACAAGGACAAGCGATGATGATGACTGAAACAGCGATTATAATGGCGTTTGAGACGCCTGTACTAAAAGCCCAAAACAAAAATGTAAGCAAACCAAGAGCAAGTATGGTAAGAGAAAATTTAGCTGAAATTTGATTTGCCATTTTTTCGATATTTGGTTTTTTTAGACTTGCACTCTCTAATAAAGCGATGATTTTGCTTAGCATTGAGGCCTCAAAGCTAGTAGTGACTTCATACTCCAAGCTCCCGTCCAAGCATATCGCGCCGCTTGTTATCACACCCTTTGGAGCTAAAAGCACAGGCAAACTCTCACCACTCAAACTAGAATAATCAAAGCTCCCAGCTCCAGCTACCACGACCCCATCTATCAGCACTCTTTCTCCTGCTCTTACGATGATGATATCACCTAGCCTCACGTCATTTACGCTTCTTAGCTCATAAGAGTTTCCTACTTTTACACTCACTTCGTTTACTAGCATTGAGCTAAGGCTATCAAGGCTATCGATCGCCTTTTTTTTGCTTATTACTTCAAGAAATTTACCTATAAAAACAAAGGTGATTATCATCGCCACTGAGTCGAAATACACCTCACCATTCCTGCTAAGCATCGCATAAACTGAGTAAATATAAGCTATACTCGCCCCAGCTGCCACGCTTAGATCCATGCCTACAGTTTTGTTTTTTAGCCCCACGTAAGCTGAGCGGAAAAACTCACTTCCAGTGTAAAATAGCACCGGACTTGCCAGCACAAACTCAGCAAAATGCAAGATATCTTTGATTTCTTTACTCATTCCGCTAAAATATCCGCCATAAAGTGCGATCGCCACCCACATTATATTCATCGTGCAAAACACGCCCACAAGCATCTTTGCATAAAACTCACGCCGCTTTGCGCTGGCTCTAGCCTCTGCTTTGTTTGGGTCGTATGGGACTGGATTGTAGCCAATTGATTTGATTAAATTGAGGATTTCTATGAGCTTAATCGTGCTATCGTCCCACTTGATCTGAGCTTTGTTTGTAGCGGCATTTATGGATATTTCGGTGACGCCAGCAGTGTTTGCAAGGACTTTTTCATTTAGCCACACGCAAGCTGAGCAGTGAATCCCGTCTATGATGAGATAAATTTCGCTAAGCTCCCCATCACTTTTGACATAATTTTTATAGAAATTATCTACATTTTCAAAGCTTGAAACACTGGCTTTTACGTGGTTTTCCTTGCCAAGCCTCTCATAAAACTCGCCAAGCCCATTTGAGTTTAAAAATCCATAAACATTCTTACAGCCATTGCAGCAAAACTCATTTCCAAGCCCGTCTTTGATGATACCGCTATCATCAAAGACGCCCTTGCAGTGAAGACATTTAAATTTACCCATAAAATCCAACTTTTAAATTTAGCTGATTATATAAAAATATCGCTTAATATAAAAAATAATTTGTTCTAATTTTGTCACAAATAAATTTTAAAAACTACTTTTGTAGAATTAGGCAAGAAATTTGGACTATCATTCTAACGATATTTTTTACTTTTATCGTATAATATTTCAAAATTTAGGAGTATAAAATGCAAAGCAGAAGAGAATTTATGCTAAATTTAACCAAATTTGCAGGAGGGCTGGCGATCATGAACTCAAATTTATTTGCCGCTAATAAAGAGCAAATCCCAAATATAGTCTTAAATAATGGCGTGAAAATGCCTATTTTAGGCTATGGGACATATAAAATCACAGGTGATGAAGCGACTTCTTGCACACTTGAAGCCCTAGAAGTAGGCTACAGACTCATCGATACAGCCCAAATGTACCATAACGAAAGCGAGATAGGCGTAGCACTAAAACGCGCTCAAATACCAAGAAATGAGCTTTTTATAACCACCAAATTATCTTCAAATATGTCATACAAGCAAAGCATAGAGAGCGTAAATTTATCTATGAAAAAACTAGGCTTAGACCAGCTTGATCTCTTGCTTTTACACTGGGATTTTAGCGACTCATTACAGATGTATAAAGCTATGGAAGAAGTCCATAAAAAGGGCATTGTAAGAGCTATTGGTATTTCAAATTTTAGCGCTAAAAAATATATGGAATTTATACAAAACGTAGAAATATTACCCGCCATAAATCAAGTAGAAGCTCACGTTTTTACCCAACAAAAAGATTTACAAAAAGTATCTAAAAACACTATTTTAGAAGCTTGGAGTCCATTTGCAAATGGCAAAAATGGGTTTTTCAAAAATGAAATTTTAAGCCAAATAGGTAAAAAATATGGAAAAACAGTAGCCCAAATAGGACTTAGATTTTTGATACAAAACAATATAATCGCGATCCCAAAAACCACCAAAAAAAGCAGAATGATCGAAAATATAAATATTTTTGATTTTAGTCTTGATAGCATGGATTTAGCTCAAATTTCAGGCTTAGATATGGATAAATCGCTCTTTGGGTGGTATGAGTATAAATAATTTTTAAGATTAAAAATAAAATCTAAGATTTAAGATTGCGAATTTAAGCAGTTTAAATTTTAGATTTCTTGACAAGTTTATAAAATTTGTATAAAATCTCAAAATTAAAACTACATAACACTATTCATTGTGACTGCGTATTATCACAAATTTTAAAGAGGTTTAATGGAAAATAAAGACAATGTCAAAGAGCAAAACGGGCATGCAAATGCTTCAAATGGTAGAAAACAACACACTCGCACACATATCCCTGTAGATGGTTACAAAATCGAAGAATTAAGACAACTTGACCTTGATAGTTTGGTATTTATCGCTGATGAAGTTGGCGTCGAAAATCCACGCGAATTTCGCCGTCAAGAGCTTGTGTTTGAGATACTAAAAGCTCAAACCAAACAAGGCGGTTTCATACTTTTTACAGGTATTTTAGAAATCGTCCCAGATGGTTATGGCTTTTTAAGGGCGACTGATGCAAATTTAAGCGATTCAGCAAACGATACTTACGTAAGCCTAAGCCAAATCAAAAAATTTGCCCTTCGTGTGGGCGACATCATCACAGGACAAGTTCGTGAGCCAAGAGAGCAAGAAAAATATTACGCTCTTTTAAAGATTGAAGCAATAAACTATAAATCTATCCAAGAAGCCAAAGAAAGACCACTTTTTGACAATCTAACACCTATTTTCCCTACTCAAAAACTAAAATTAGAATACGATCCAATGAAGCTCACTGGTAGAGTTCTAGATCTTTTCACACCTATTGGCAAGGGTCAGCGTGGACTCATCGTCGCCCCTCCAAGAACTGGTAAAACCGAGCTTATGAAAGAATTAGCTCACGGAATAGCCAAAAATCACCCAGAAGTAGAGCTTATGGTTTTGCTTATCGATGAGCGTCCTGAAGAGGTCACTGATATGCAAAGATCAGTCCATGGCGAGGTATTTAGCTCAACTTTTGATCTTCCAGCTATCAACCACGTTCGCGTCGCTGAGCTTGTCATCGAAAAAGCAAAAAGAACAGTCGAAATGGGCAAAGATGTAGTCATCTTGCTTGATAGTATCACCCGCTTGGCGCGCGCATACAATACAGTCACTCCAAGCAGCGGTAAAGTACTAAGTGGTGGCGTGGATGCAAACGCACTTCACAAGCCAAAACGCTTCTTTGGAGCCGCTAGAAACATCGAAAACGGCGGAAGTCTTACTATCGTGGCAACTGCTCTTATAGACACAGGCTCACGTATGGACGATGTGATTTTTGAAGAGTTTAAAGGCACAGGAAATAGCGAAATCGTGCTTGATAGAAATATCTCCGATAGAAGAATTTATCCAGCTATTAATATCCTCAAATCAGGAACTAGAAAAGATGAACTTCTTCAAGGACGTGATAATCTTGGTAAAATTTGGGCTATAAGAAACGTTATAGCGACAATGGAAGACATAGAAGCACTCAAATTCCTATACTCAAAAATGCTAAAAACAAAAAGCAATGATGAGCTATTAAATAGTATGAACGATTAGGATTTAGCTTGAAAGCCTTAGCACTCAAATATCGCCCAAAAAGCTTTGATGAGCTTATCGGTCAAGATATCGTAGCTAGTAGTTTATCTCACGCACTAAACTCAGGCAGACTCGGTCATGCTTACCTTTTTTCTGGGCTTAGAGGAAGTGGCAAGACAAGCAGTGCTAGGATATTTGCTAAGGCGTTGCTGTGTGAAGCTGGAGTGAGTGCTCATCCATGTGAGACTTGCGAAAACTGCAAAATGGCAAACGAAGGTCGCCATATGGATATCATCGAAATGGACGCCGCAAGCCACCGCAAAATCGACGATATAAGAGAGCTTATAGAACACACCAAATACTCTCCATCAAGTGCTAGATTTAAGATATTTATCATAGATGAAGTTCATATGCTTACTCGTGAAGCATTTAACGCTCTTCTAAAAACCCTCGAAGAGCCACCAGAATATGTCAAATTTATCCTTGCGACAACTGATCCGCTCAAGCTTCCAGCGACCATACTTTCAAGGACACAGCACTTTAGATTTAAGCCTATAAGCAAAAATGACATTGTCAAGCACCTTGAGTTTATTATGAATAAAGAGGGTATTCCTTTTGAGCCAAAAGCACTTGAAATCCTTTCAAGAAGTGGTTCTGGAAGCCTTAGAGATACTCTGACTTTGCTTGATCAAGCCATCATATTCTCACGTGAGTCAGTCACCCAAAAAGCAGTCACTGATATGCTTGGCCTCCTTGATCCAGACCAGATAGAAAAAATCATAAATGTCATATCTTCAAGAGATAAAAACGAGCTTTTAGCACTTTTAAGAGAGCTTAGTGGTAGCGACGCAGAGCTCATCATAGACGAGCTTATAATAAATTTGAAAGATAAATTTATCAACCAAAATTCAGAGTTTAGTTTGCTTGTTTTTGAGAGATTTTTTAGAGTTTTATCAGAAGCAAAAAGTATGCTAAGTCTTGGCAGTGACCCTGAATTTACCCTTTATGTAGCGTTATTTATGATGCTTGAAGCATTTAATCTAACAGATATAAACGACGCTATCAATGAAAATTTAGCTCCAAAAACGACTTCTATAAGCAGCGTTTTAACACCAAAACCAGCCCAAATAATACCTCAAAAACCAGCCCAAAAATCTCCTTATGAGATGTTTGTAGCTGGGATTTATGATAGAGATTATGAGCTTGGAAAGTGCTTTGATGAGTGCATAGAGTTTGTGGAATACAAAGATGGTACACTTGTTTTAAGCTCAAGTGCAAGCGGGCAAAATCAAGAGATCTTGAGAAAATCATCTAAGATAATCATGGAAATTCTCAAAAAATCATTTAGTCAAACCGCCAAAATCCAAATCAAAAAAGCTGATGATACCCCAAAGACAAATGAAGAAAAAGTAAACGACGCTATGCAAAAGCTTTTGGCAACGTCTACAAATTTAGAAGTAAATAAAAAAGATATAGAACCTGCAAATTTAGAAGTAAGCAGCGAAGAAATAAAGCCAGTAAATTTAGAAGCAAATTTGCAAAATACACCAGCAAAAGAACCAGCTAAAATCAGCTTAGATAATATCAAAAACGATGAAAGCTCCAATATAAAATCAAATATAAAAGAGCTTTCAAGACTATTTGGCGAACCTGAAATTATAAGAAATAGCGATAATTAATCGCTATTTTGTTTCTAAATCCCACGCTAAGACTGTGTTGCCCTCACTGTCGCTTACTGCGTCGCCCATACCCATTATATTGTATCCAGCGTCCACGTAATGCACCTCTCCAGTCACGCCGCTAGCAAGGTCGCTTAGCAGATACATTCCACTTTTGCCCACATCTTCGGTGCCTACATTTCTTTTTAGCGGTGCGTTGCACTCATTCCATTTCAAAATCATTCTAAAATCACCGATTCCACTAGCAGCTAAAGTCTTGATAGGTCCTGCGCTTATGGCATTTACACGGATATTTTGCTTGCCAAGGTCGTGAGCTAGGTAGCGAACACTACTTTCAAGAGCGGCTTTGGCTACGCCCATTACGTTGTAATGTGGAACAAATTTTGGCCCACCAAGATAAGTTAGAGTAAGAATAGAGCCACCATCTTTTAACACTGGTAAAACCGCCCTTGTAAGGCTAATAAGTGAAAACACGCTAGTTCCCATCGCGATATCAAAAGCCTCTTTTGTAGTGTTGATAAACTCACCCTCAAGTGCTTCTTTTGGTGCGTAAGCCACAGCATGCACGACGAAATCTATCTCGCCAAAATCAGCTTTAATCTTATCAGCCAAGCTGTCCAAATGCTCTTTGTTATTCACGTCAAGCTCATATATAAGCTCACTTCCAAGCTCACTAGCGATTGGCTCGACACGTTTTTTGATAGCGTCATTTAAAAATGTAAAAGCAAGCTGGGCACCTTGATCCTTGCAAGCTTTTGCGATACCATAGGCGATACTCATTTTATTTGCAACGCCGACTATTAACCCCTTTTTGCCATTCATTATCATAAATTTTCCTTTTTAAGCTTTGATTAGTTTGATGAAATTTTCCACGTCCCAGCTCGCAGTGCCGACCAAAACGCCATCGCAGTTTGGAATTTGGCTTATATCAGATATATTTTTTTCATTGACGCTTCCACCGTATAAAAGCGGTGCGTTACACTTGCTAGACATAAACTCCAAAACGCCACTTATGACTTCCACGCTTGCACTTTTGCCTGTGCCAATAGCCCAAATCGGCTCATAAGCGATGATTAAATTTTCATATTCTAAATCGATATTTTCTAACTGCTCGCTTAAAAACTCCTTTGTAGAGCCATTCATGTGAGTGATATCATCTTCGCCGATACAGTAGATGATGTCCCAATTTTTTGATTTTGCAAAGTCAAATTTAGCCTTTAAAAGCACGTCACTTTCCCCTAAAGCTCTTCTTTCGCTATGACCGATAAGAACTGTAGTTATACCGAATTCATCAATCATATCAGCGCCGATTTCGCCTGTAAATGAGCCATTATCGCAAGGATAAAAGTTTTGCACGCCTTGAGTAAATTTAAACTTATCTTCACTCAAAGCGCAAAACGGAGGAAATACAAGAACACTCTCACCGTTTAACGCTGATGAGAGTTTAGTTCCATACTCTTTGAAACTTTTTCTTGTGTGATTGCATTTTAAATTTGCTGCATAAATCATTCTTCTTCCTTTAAAAGAACCTTAACTCCTGGTAGCTCTTTGCCCTCTATTAGCTCCAAACTCGCCCCTCCGCCAGTAGAGATAAAGGTAATCTCATCAGCATCACCTGCACGCTCTACCACATCAGCAGTATCGCCACCGCCGACAACAGTAGTCGCAAAGCTCTCAGCGATCGCGTGGCTCATTTTCATGCTACCTTTGCTAAATTTATCCATCTCAAAAACGCCCATAGGACCGTTCCACCAGATAGTTTGAGCATCGCTCAAAACCTCACGGAAAAGTCTCACGCTAGCTGGCCCTATATCAAGCCCCATCCAGCCATTTGGGATCTCTTGGGTTGAGACATATTTGATAGCACTATCAGCGCTAAATGTCTGAGCTGCTACCACATCGACTGGCAAGTAAATTTTAACCCCAAGCTCACGGCCTTTTTTAAGGATATTAGCTGCTTCTTCAAGAAGCTCTTCTTCAAGAAGCGAATTTCCGATATTTTCGCCCATTGCTTTTAAAAATGTAAACGCCATACCACCACCGATGATGAGTTTATCAACTCTTGGGAGCAGGTTTGTAAGCGCTTGGAGCTTGCCACTTACCTTGCTACCGCCAGTTACAGCTACAAATGGACGCGCTGGACGCTTGATAAGATTTTGAGCGAATTCAATCTCTTTAATTAGCAAAAATCCAGCAGCTTTATGCTCGTTGTCATAAAGTTTTGTGATAGCATGAACCGATGCGTGAGCTCTATGGCACACGCCAAATGCGTCATTTACGTAATAATCACTAAATTTAGCAAGCTCGCTGGCTAGATTTTCATCATCTTTTGTCTCGCCTTTTTCAAAGCGTAAATTTTCTAGCATCATCACTTCGCCATGCTTTAAATTTGCCGCCTTTGTTTTAGCGTCATTTCCTATCACGTCGCTAGCAAAAATTATCTCTCTATCAAGAAGTCTGCTAAGGCGTTTTGCCACTGGAAGAAGTGAAAATTTATCCTCAAAGCCGTTTTTTGGGCGACCTAAGTGACTAGCTAAGATAACGCTGCAGCCTTGATCTAAGACGTATTTTATGGTTGGTATTGCTGAGCGAATTCTTCTATCGTCAGTTATATTGCCAAACTCATCCATAGGCGTATTAAAATCACATCTGATAAATACCTTGCTACCTGCTTTAAACTCAATATCTTTTATTGAAATTATTACGCTCATTCTATCTCTCGCTTATAAATTTAGCCATTTCAACAAGCCTTGTGCTATAGCCCCATTCATTGTCATACCACGCCATGATTTTTATCATATCACCACAGATAACTTGAGTAAGGTCAGCAGCTACGATACTTGAGTAGCTAGAAGTGCAAAAATCACTACTTACTCTCTCATCAAAATCAACTAGCATAATGCCTTTTAGGCTTGTTTTACTAGCATTTACAAAGGCTTCATTTAGCTCTTCTTTACTCACGCTTTTACCCAAAACCGCTGTCAAATCCACCATAGAAACATTAGCTATCGGCACTCTGACGCTTTGACCGTGAAGTTTGCCATTTAGGCTTGGCATTACTAGTTTCATAGCTTTTGCTGCGCCTGTGCTTGTTGGGATTATGTTTTGTGCTGCGGCTCTACTTCTTCTAAAATCCCTGCATTTTACATCTACTAGGCTTTGTCCGTTTGTATAGGCATGAACTGTAGTCATAAGACCTTTTTGGATACCATAAAGATCTTCAAGAACCCTTGTTACTGGGCCAAGACAGTTTGTAGTGCAGCTTGCATTTGAGATGATTTTTTCGCCGTTATATATATTTGAGTTTACACCAAGTACAAAAGTCGGAGTATCATCTTTAGCTGGGGCACTCATGACGACCTTTTTCGCACCTTGTTTTAGGTATGCTTCGCACTTCTCAGTAGTCAAAAACTTGCCAGTACATTCTAGCACGACATCAACCCCACTTAAATCAAGGTCGCTTATCTCTCTAGTGCTATATACTCTTATTTTCTTTCCATCAACATCGATATAATCATCATTTATAACATTTACTTCTTTATTAAATTCACCATGCACAGTGTCGTATTTGAGCAAATATCTAGTCATTTTACGCTCAGCTGTGTCGTTTATAGCCACAAGCTCGTACGCTGGATCATTTAAAATGATTCTAGCAGCACATCTTCCGATTCTTCCAAATCCATTGATTGCAACTTTTAATGCCATTTTATTCCTTTTTTGGGTATAATTAAGCTTAATTTTACTAAAAAAAAGGTTAAAATATATTGAATATAGCAATTTTTGGCGGAAGTTTTGACCCACCACATAATGCTCATGACATCATAGTAAAAGAGGCTTTGCTAAATTTAAAAATTGATAAGCTCATTGTAATCCCAACATACCTAAATCCATTTAAAAGCCAGTTTGGAGCCAGCCCAAAAGAGCGTCTAAAGTGGTGCCAAACCTTGTGGCAAAATCTGCCAAAAGTGCAGATTTCGGATTATGAAATAATGCAAAATAGAGCAGTTGCTAGCATCGAAAGTGTAAGGCATTTTAAGCAAATTTATGAGCCAAAGATTTGCTACCTTATCATCGGCGCAGACCAGTTAGAAAGCTTAGAAAAATGGTATAAATTTGATGAGTTAAAAGATGAAGTTTGTTTTGTCGTAGCAAGTAGAGATGATATAGAAGTGCCATCAAATTTGCAAAAACTAAACATAAATGTTAGAATATCTTCAACAAAAGTTAGAGATGAGCTTAAATTTGACCAAATTCCAAGCCAAATCTTAGATGAAGTTACCAAATTTTACAAGGAAAAAAATGCAAAATAGAATAGAAAAAATAGTTAAGCTTTTAGATGATAAAAAAGCCGAAAACATCGAAGTAGTCGATATGCAAGGCAAGGAATATCTAGCTAAATTTGTCATCATCGCTACTACTTTGACAGGTCGCCACGCTTATGCACTTTTAGACGATCTAAAAACAGAGCTAAAGCCTGATGGCGAGGAGTTTTTAGGCGTAGAAAGTAGCGATGATTGGACTGTAATCGATCTTGGCGATATTATGATCCACCTTATGAGCGAAACTTACAGAGCAAAATACAATATTGAAGAGTTTTTAAAAGAGCTTAAAAAATAAATTTGGGTATTGCTACCCAAATATTTTCCCTAAAATATATCCGATAAAAATCAACCAAATAAATAGTATTGTCGCTAGGATAAAAGGCGTTTTGCCAGCGTTTTTAAGAGCGTTTTTGGTGATTGTAAGACCAAGTGCTCCCATAGCCATGCAGAGCAAAAACGTGTCTATGAAGTTTATAAAAGGTAAGGTGCTGCGTGGGAAAAATGGAAGCGAGCCGACTAAAACTGCGACTAAGAACCATACCGCAAAGTATGGAAAAGACGCCCTTAGACCGCCCTTGCCTTTTTCTCCTATGAAAAATAAACTAAAAATAGATAAAAATATCAAAAACGGCACAAGCATCAAAACTCTAAGCATTTTTGTGATGACTGCGATCTCGCCAGCCTTGTCTCCTATGGCATTGCCAGCTGCGACTGCGTGGGCTACTTCGTGCAAGCTGATACCACTCATAAATCCAGCCGCCGCCTCGCTAAGTCCAGTAGCTCCAATAGCAAAGCCAAGTGGATACAAAAACATTCCCAAAGTCCCAAACACAACCACAGTGCAAACTGCGATGCCAACTCTATTTGCTCCACCTTTTGTGACGCTCTCTGTAGCTAGCACGGCTGCAGCTCCGCAAATGCTTGATCCTGAGCTTATCAAAACTGCTGATTTTTTATCTAGCCCAAGCCTAAGACCTAGAAAGTAGCCGATCAAAAACGTGCTAAACACGACTATGAAAGCTGAGATAATACCGCCAAATCCAACGCTCAAAGCATCGCTCACGGTAAGTCTAAAACCATAAAATATAACGCCAAGTCTGAGAATTTGTTTGGTGCAAATGGCTAAAACTCCACTACGTGCTATAAATTTGACCGTGGAATGAGCCGTGTTGCCAAGAATCGCGCCCAAAATAACAGCGATGATAAGCGGAGATATCCCAAGACCTGCAAACGCTGGTAAATACGACAATCCAAGAGCAATAGAGCTTAAAATAAATATAAACGCCCAAGCGTTTAACCGCCTTTTTTTGTATATATTTTTGTGATTATTCATAACTTGCCTTTTAAATTTGGTGGAATTATATCTTAAAATCTTTGATATAAAAAATATATTTTTTATGTTATAATCATATATTTTATATATAAGGATATGGCGTGACAATCAAGCAAATCGAACACTTTTTAAAGCTATACGAATTAAAAAACGTAAGCCAAGTCGCCAAGTCTTTTGACATCTCACAATCAGCAGTTTCAAACTCAATAAAAGAGCTAGAAAGCTCATTAAATGGCAATCTTTTTGATAGAATTGGTAAAAATTTGATACCAAATCAAAAAGGCAAGCAGTTTTTTGAAGAGGTTTTGCCACTGTATAAAAACATAAAAGAGCTAGAAGAAAGAATGAAATTTGCAAGGATTTTGAGACTAAATTTACTCTCTAGCCAAAACGTCGGCGTCTATCTTTTATCAAATTTAATAGGCGATTTAGCAAGGCAGTATAGCCTTAAATTTGCCATTGCAAACACCCACAAAATCATCACCGAAATCTTAGAGCATAGGTGTGATGTAGGACTTATAGAAAGCAATATAACCAGCCCAAATATAACCAAAATAAAAATTGTAAACGATGAATTAGTCGTGGTTTGTGGCGATAAAAGCTTTGCAAATAAGAGCTTTTATATCGATGAAATCGCTGGATTTGAGTGGATCATGAGAGAAGATGGATCTGGCACAAGGCAGACATTTTTAGCTGGGATCCCAAAGGGCGTGGAGATAAATGTGGTCTTAGAAATCAACTCAACTGAAGCCATAAAAAACGCCATAAAAGGCAAGAGATTGTTTAGCGTTTTGCCTAAATTTGCTCTTGAAGACGGCATCTATCCGCTCAAAATCAAAAATATCAAATTTAGCAGAGATTTAAGCATAGTTTTTCACGCTAAGAAGGCAAATGACGATAAATTTATGGAGCTAATCACAAGGCTAAAAGACAGCCTGGCTGCCTTTTATAGCTTTAGTGTTCCATCTTGTCTTTAGCAGTGATACCCATCAAATTTAGGGCCACTCTAATGCTAAGAGCCACGACAGAAAAGAGTTTTAGTAGTTCATCTTCGCTATGGCTTCCTACTACTCTGTTTTCGTTGTAGAATTTATGGAAGCTTGCGCTTAGAGATTTGAGATAATCAGGTAATTTGTGAAGTGCTCTTGAATTATAAGCATCTTCTAACACTTCAGGCAAAGTCAGTGCCTCAAATAGCAAATTTTTGCCATTTTCATCTAAATTTGCCAAGCTTGCATTTGCCACGTCTTGTGGGGATTTGCCAGCTTTTGCAAAGACTTGATTTACCCTTGCGTGAGCGTAATTGATGTAAAAAATCGGGTTTGAGCTGTCTTGTTTTTTAAGCTCGTCGATATCAAACTCAAGGCTACTTGTATTTGCTTTGGAAATAAAAATAAATCTAAGTGCGTCGCTGCCGATCTCTGCAAGGATATCACTCATCAGCACAGCAGTTCCAGCGCGCTTACTCATTTTAAATGGCTTACCGTCTTTGAGCAAGCTTACCATTTGCATCAAAATCACTTCAAGCTTGTTTTCATCATAGCCTAAGAAGCGTATCGCAGCCTTAAGCCTTGCGATGTATCCGTGATGATCTGCGCCCCAGATATTCATATATCTTGCGTAGTTTTTTTCAAATTTAGCATTATGATAGACGATGTCGCCAGCCAAATATGTCGGTCTGCCGTCATTTCGCACGACGACTCTGTCATTGTCATCGCCAAGCTTGGTGCTTGCGATATAGACAGTATCATCTTTTTTATACATTTCGCCGCTTTGCTCAAGCTTGGCAATAGTCGGCTCTAGCTTGTCATAAAGTGCCTTTTCGCTAGCCCAGCTCTCTATAAAAATCCCAGCGTCACCAAGATCTTTTTTGATGATTTTTAGGACTTCGTCTTTACCAAAATCTGCAAGCTCTAAATTTCTACTCTCATCATAAAAAATCTCTTTGCCAAATTTCTCAAACGCCATTTTCGCAATTGGCTCTATGTATTCGCCTCTATAGTATTTTTCTGGATATTCCACGCTTTCATTAAAAAGCACCTCTTTAGCATACAAGCTAATAGACACTCCAAGCAGATCTATCTGATTTCCAGCGTCGTTTATATAGTATTCTGTGGCTATATTTTTGCCGATGTGTTTGCCGATGCGAGCTAGTGTATCGCCATAAACTGCACCCCTAACGTGACCTATGTGAAGCGGGCCAGTTGGGTTGGCGCTGATATATTCGATAAATAAGCTATCACTCTCATCAAATTTAGCTGAGCCAAATTTATCCCCGCTTTGCAAAGCCTGATTTGCCAAAGAGTCCAGAAACTCGCCATTTAGCTTGAAATTTAGATATCCATTTACACTAAAAACATCAAAAAATTTATTGCTATCAAATTTAGCAGCCAAATCTGCCGCAATCACGGCTGGAGCTTTTTTCAGCTCACGAGCCAGCCCAAAAGCAAGCGGACTTGCATAGTGAGCTAGGTTTTTGTCTTTTGGTTTTTCTAAGACAAAATCACGCTCTAAAACATTATAAATTTCACTTTTAACAGTGTTTTTCATCAAGCGTTCTTTGTAGTTTCAGTTGTATTTTTTACCTCAGCATCTTTTGAAGTGGTTTCGATTTTTTCTACTGGAGTTTCATCTTCCATCTCTTTTTTGAAAGATTTTATGCCTTTACCAACGCCTTTTGCAAGCTCTGGAATTTTTTTAGCCCCAAACAATAATACAATAATAGCCAAAACTATCAGCCAATGCCCCATACTAAAACTACCCATTTTATCTCCTTAAATTTAGTGATTTATTCTAACACATTTTTATAAATTTAGCAAACATTCCAGTTCTCTACAACGGCGTTTATATCGTAATTATCGCTTCTTACGCCAATTGATTGGAATATCGCTTTTAAGCTCTCATAAGACTTTTGCAAATCTTCATTGATGATGATATAATCATACTCATCTATATGACCCATTTCAGTAGCGGCGTTAAATAGCCTATTTTCGATGACCTCATCGCTATCTGTACCGCGTGATTTCAGGCGTTTTTTTAGCTCATTTCTGTCTTTTGTAGTGACAAAAACTGAAGTTATAATGTCATTATAGATCTTTTTAGCTAGATGAAAGCCTTGCACATCTATATCAAAAATAACGATTTTGCCTTCTTCTAAAGCGGCTTGAACGGGCTTTAAGCTAGTTCCATAATAATTTTTATGTACGCAAGCCCACTCTAAAAATTTACCCTCTTTTATATCGTTTTTAAACTCTTCTTCGCTGATATAATAATAATTCACGCCCTCTTTTTCGCCATCTCTTATTGCTCTTGTCGTGCTTGAAATAGAAAAATAAATATTGTCAAACTCGCTCATGAGCTTTGAAAGCAAGGTACTTTTGCCACTTCCACTTGGCCCACTGAGTAATAAAATTTGTCCACTCACGCCTTTTCCTCAAAACTTATATTTATTTTGATATTTAAATCTTTTAAAACTTCTTTTAACGAACTAGAGTTTAAAGACATAGATATCTCATCTGAAATCTTCTTTGCGATACTGCTTTTTATTCCGTTTATATCATCAGATTTTTGAGCTAAATTTGGCGTTACTTCTTCATTTAAAGCTACTTTTACATCATTTTCATCTAGCTCTTCGATCTCTTTAAAACTCTCAAAATCTGGCTTAGAATCACTACTAATCATACTTTCATCTTCTTTTGGGGCTTCGTCTATGGTTTCAAAGTCAGAATCATCAATCTCGTCTAATTCATCATTTAGCTCTTCAAGATTAGGCAAATCTTCTAGCTTCATATCTTCTAATTTCACATCTTCTTGCTCGGCTTCATCTAACTCCAAATCATCTTCTATCGCCTCAGCACTTACATCCATATTGTCTATCTCTTCAAGCATATTGCTAAGCTCGCCAAGCTCATCATCTTTGCTATCATCTTTCTTTTCTAGAGCAGGTTCGTCTTCTAAATTTAACTCTTCTTCTAAACTTGGCTCTTCATCCAAATTCAACTCTTCCAAATTTGGCTCATCTTCGAGCTTCATCTCATCTAAATCTTGCATGACCTCTTCATCATCGCTTGTTTCTTTAGGCTCTTCATTTTGATCTTCTATCTTCTCTATCTCTTCTTCTTGGATAGTTTCATCAACTTGAGGCAACTCCTCAAGCTCATCTAAAGATTTGCTAGTTTCTTCTTTTTCATCAAAGTGATCAAGCTCTAAATTCTCATCATTTAGCTCATCAAGATCAAGCTCGTTTAGCTCTTTATCTGCGTCATCATCATCTTGGAATTCTTCTAAATCATCAAGGCTTAAATCGCTGAAATTTTTACTATCAAGATCGCCAAATACATCGTCATTCAAATCTTGAAATTCGCCAAATTCATTTCCTAATTTGACATTATTATCCAAATTGCTATCACCATCTAATGGCTTTAGATCATCTATGTTTTGGAAGCCGTCAATATCGGGTTTTGTAGTCTTAAGTGTTGCTTTTTCTACCATATTTATAAAATCAGTTGGCAAAAATGGTTTTTCTAATACAAAATGCTCATCCAAGCTTTCATGTTCTCTAGGGACCAAATACACAACATTTTTTGCATAAGCATGATAATTGGCGTCTGGCTCAAATAATCCGCTATCGCATATAAGTAGATCATTGCCTAACTCTATATCTTCAAGGCTATTAACTTCTGTAAAATCATAACCTAATTTTGAAAGACTAATACCAACCAAGCGAGATACTGCTGGATTATCATTTAGCAACGTGACTTTCATATTTGGCTCCTTAAGAACTATTTTCATTATTTTACGCTATTTTTTATTATTAATAGCTTTATTTAAAAAAATAAGCCCGGCATATCGTTTAACACTTGCATCATAAGAGTGGTAAAAAGCTTAATAATAGCTGAAATTATAGCTGTTAAAACCATAAAAGCGATAGCGATTTTGATCGGAAATCCAACGACAAGTAAGTTAAATTGTGGCATTGTTTTCATAAGCATACCAAAAATCAAATCCGCCAAAAGAGAGAGTGCAAGGATAGGAAATGAGATAATAAAGCCAAATAAAAAGAGATTCATCACGCCTTTTGCCATGTATTTAACTAAATTTTGATCTGGATAAAATCCACCAAGCGGGATAAATTCCAAAGAATAAGCGATAAACTGCAAAACAATATGATGGCCATCAAACAGCAAAAATGCAAGCAAAACGATGAAATTTAGTATATTTGAGATGAGTGGTGTATTGACGCCGCTTTGTGGGTCTATCACGCTCGCCATGGAAAATCCCATTATCATCGAAATCTGCTCGCCAGCAAGTTGCAAAGCCCCAAAAACAAGCATAAGCAAAACTCCAGCACAAATCCCAAACATAAGCTCACTAAGAGCTTCAAGCACCAAATAAACTATCTGCAAATCAGCTAAATTTGGCGGTGGGCTAGCAAGAGGAAATAAAAAAATACTAAGCATAAAAGCAAGTGCGGTTTTGATGATGATTGGGATTTGAGTATGGCTAAAAAATGGGAAAAATATCATAAGCGCGCCAGTTCGCACGAATAACAAAAAGAATGTGATTACATTATTTTGCCCGAGATAATTTACAAATTCCATAGCCCTACTTAAAAATGATTTGTAAATTTAGCTAAATTTAACTTAGATTTTCTAGTATTTTGTCATGAAGTCTAAATTTGAAGTCGCATTTGGCAGCTAGTGCGTCATCGTGAGTGACTAAAACAAGCGCTGCATTTTGGGTTTTGACATAGTCAAATATCACGTTCATGACTTCACTCGCGGTCTCTTTATCAAGGTTGCCAGTAGGCTCATCAGCAAAGATTATGCGTGGCTTTTTGCTCATCACTCTTGCTATGCTAATTCGCTGTTGCTGTCCACCGCTAAGTTCGCCAATTTTTTGATTTATTACCTCATCGATTTTGAGCTGTTTGAGTAAATTTGTATCGATTTTTTGACCACTTAATATATTTGCAAGTTCGATATTTTCATAAGCACTAAAGCCTTTAAAAAGATAATGCGCTTGAAAAATAATACCAAAATCAAGTCTGCGAATCTTCAAAAGCTCATTTTGTTTTAGCTTATAAATTGGCTTATCATTGTAAAAAACCTCTCCACTTTGCGGTTTTAGAAGTGTCGATAAAATATGTAAGATTGTGGATTTGCCACTACCACTTACGCCTGTGATGGCTGTGGTGGTAGCTGGCTGTATGTTTAAATTTATGTCGCTAAAAAGCGGATAATCAAATTTATGTGATAAGCTTACCGCTTTTAGCATGAGATTATGCCATTTGAGCTGCTACTTCAGCTGCAAAATCTTCAGTCTTTTTCTCTAAGCCTTCGCCTACTTCAAAACGAACATAGCTTACGATTTCGATGCTACCACCAAGTTTTTTAGCCTCATCAGCTACAACTTGCTCGATAGTTTTTTTGTCATCCATTACATAAAATTGTCCTAGAAGTGTAAGACGTTGGTCAAGTTGAGTGTTATCAGCGATATATCTGTCGATTTGACCTGGCAAAATTTTATCCCAAATTTGCTCTGGTTTGCCTTGTTTTTTAAGCTCTTCTTTTAGATGCTCAGTAACTTTAGCTATGATGCTATCGTTTAGTTGAGCGCGGCTTGCAAACTCAGGTATTTTGTGAAGTGGTTTTTTAAGACGCACTAGCTCTTCGTTTTCTTTCTCAAGCTCACCTTTAAGTGCTAAATACTCTTTTTCGACAAAATCAGCGTCAAATTCTTTATAGCTAATAACTTGAGGTTTCATAGCAGCTGCGTGCATACAAAGGTTTCTTAAAAACTCATGTATTTTTGATGCAGTCTCTTCGCTATCGCAAGCAGCACCGATCAAAACACCAACGCGGCTATTTGAGTGGATATATCCAGCAACAGCGCCTTTATCTCCAGCTTTTATAGTTTCAAATCTTCTTACAACTAAATTTTCACCGATAGTTGCGATTTGGCTTTGGAAGAACTCTTCAAATTTAACACCATTTATTGAGCTTTCTTTAAGCTCTTCAACTGTGCTTATATTGTTTGATTGCACATGAACAGTTGTGTTTTTCACTAGATCAACAAATGTTGCATTTTTAGCGACAAAGTCAGTTTCTGAGTTGATTTCAGTTATAGTCGCAGTTTTGTTATCACTACTTACGACTACGCTTACAAGACCTTCGCTAGCAAGGCGGTCAGCTTTTTTAGCTGCCTTGCCAAGACCTTTTTCTCTTAATATATCAACTGCTTTTTCCATATTGCCTTCAGCTTCTTGTAAAGCTTTTTTGCAATCCATCATTCCAGCTCCGGTGCTTTCGCGGAGCTCTTTTACCATACTTGCACTAATTTCCATTATTGCTCCTCAAAGTCAGCTTCGCTCATAGCCTCAGCTACAACTTCGTCTTTTTCTTCTTGGCTAACTGGAGCTACTTCTTCAGCCGCAGCGTCTTGATCTCTAAGAGCTTTACCCTCGTTGATAGCTTCAGCCATTTCTTGGCAGAAAAGTTGAACGCTTCTTATAGCATCGTCATTTCCTGGGATTGGAAAGTCGATAGTGTCTGGATCGCAGTTTGTATCGATTGGAGCAACAACTGGCATTCTTAGTTTGTTTGCTTCAGCAACAGCGATTTTCTCTTTTACTGTATCGATGATAAACATCATATCTGGTAAGCTTTTCATATTTCTAATACCGCCAAGAGTGTCTAGTAGTTTCTCTTTTTTGCGTCTTAGCATCAAAGCTTCTTTTTTAGTTAATAAATTTATAGAGCCATCTTCTTCCATAGCTTCGATAACTTCAAGTTTTCTTATTGATTGTTTGATTGTTCCAAAGTTTGTCATCATACCGCCAAGCCATCTGTGATTTACATAAGGCATACCGCATTTTTCAGCGTATTCTTTTACTGCTATACCAGCTTGTTTTTTTGTACCAACAAATAGTATAGTTTTGCCCTCAGCAGCAGCGTCTCTGACAACATTATATGTATATCTAAAATATCTGATAGTTTTTTGTAGGTCTATTATATAGATACCTTTTCTCTCGCCAAATATGAATTTCTTCATTTTTGGGTTCCATCTGCGTGTTTGGTGACCGAAATGCACACCACATTCTAGTAAATCTCTCATAGTAACCATGAGTTTCTCCTTGTAAAAAATATTTAGTTTCTTCCTCTGTGCCCCTTAGTGGCGTGTTTGCCACAACTAAATAAGGACTGACACATGTGAAATGAAGCTTGGATTATACTAAATTTTATATAAATTTAAACTAAAACTAAGTTTGCTAAATTTAGATTTATTAAATTTGAATAGGAATAATTTTATCTTATTTTAAGAAGCATTTCTGTATCATTCGTACTATGATAATAGATATCAATACTATTAATAAAGGAACTATGAATGAAAAAACTAACCGCACTTTTGTCCTTATTTGCTGCTTCTGCCCTAATGGCTGATATAAACGTCTATTCATCTCGTCATTATGACTCAGATAAGCTAGTAATCGATGCATTTACCAAGCAAACTGGCATAAAAGTCAATGTCATTCAAGACAAGGTTCAATCCCTAATAGGGAAGCTTGAGCTTGAGGGCAAAGACACTACGGCTGATGTTTTCATGACTGTTGGTGTGGGAGATTTATACACTGCAAAGGTAAAAGGACTACTCCAACCAATAAACTCAAAAATTATAGACCAAAACATTCCGTCAAATTTAATGGATGCAGACAAAAACTGGATAGGCGTGACTTATAGGGCTAGTATTTTAGCCTATGATCCAAGCAAAACAGACGTAAAAGAGCTTTCTACTTATGAGGCGTTGAGCGATGCTAAGTTCAAAGACCAAATTTTAACTCGCTCATCAACCGCGTCGTATAATAGGCATTTAATTGCGTTTTTGATAGCAAAAGACGGCGAGGAAGCAACTCAAAAATGGGCTGATAATCTAGTAAAAAACTTCGCTAGAAATCCAAAAGGCAATGACCGCGATCAAGCAAAAGCCATAGTCGCAGGAGAAGGCAAAATCGCTATCATGAATAGCTATTATATAGGTAGAATGTCAGTTTCAAAGGATCCAATAGACCAAGAAGTTTATAAAACTCTTCGCATATTTTTTCCAAATCAAAATGACGGCGGAACTCATATAAACTTAAGTGGTGCTGGCGTGACAAAATATACAAAAAATTACGCTGAGGCGGTTAAATTTGTAGAGTTTTTGAGTACAAGTGAGGCTCAAGAACTGTTTGTCAATCACAACTTCGAATTCCCAACCAATCCAAATGTAAAAATCCCTCAAACAATGAAAGATTGGGGTGAATTTAAAGTAAGCAATATAAGCTTTGATGAAATAGGCAAAAACCTTATCAAAGCTGGGCAAATAGCTGATAAAGCCGGCTGGAAATAAGCCTTGCTAAAGCTAAAAAATCGTATTAAGATGCTGGATTTTTGGAATCTGGCATCTTATTTTACCTTGCTTTTGATAATAGCACCGATATTTTATATCTTGCTAAATATCTTTAATAGCTCAAGCGAACAAACTAGCTCTTTGCTTGATTCTAGCTTGAATGAATACCTTATAAATAGCTCTATTATCGTATTTTTCACGGCTTTATTTACCACTATTATTGGAGTTTTTCTAGCGTATTTTGAAAGTTTTTATGAGTTTAGATTTAAAAAATTTTTCAAATTTGCTTTAGTGCTTCCGTTTGCCGTGCCAAACTATCTTTTTGCTTATATTTACGCTGATTTTTTCAGCTATTCTGGCTGGCTTGTTGCGTGGCTTAGAAGTGAATTTGGTATAAAAGTGCACTTTGATATGATGAATATTTATGGAGTGATTTTTATCTTTACAATCTCGTTTTTTCCATATGTTTATATTATTTTGCGTGGATTTTTGGCTAAATTTTCTGTAAATTTAATAGAGAGCGCAAAAAGCCTTGGTAAGAGCGATACTTATATATTTTTTAAGGTTATCTTGCCACTTAGCAGGGCTGCTATTGTAGCTGGAGCTTCGCTTTGCGTAATGGAGAGCTTAAACGCATTTGGCACGCCAAACTACTATGGCGTGCATGTTTTTAGCACTGGGATTTACAAGGCTTGGGTCGGATACTCAGACATAAATGCAGCTATTAAGCTAGCTGGGATTTTACTTTTAATTGTGTTTTTCTTTTTGTTTGTAGAGAGGATTTTTAGGAAACCTACTATGATGACTACGAGCAAAACTCGTCGCCAAAAGCTGCAAAAACTCTCTAAAAAATCCGAAATTATTGTAATTGGAGCGTTTTTTGCAGTATTTTTTATCAGCTTTTTATTTCCGATGATAAATTTACTCGTATGGATAAATAGAAGTTTTGAGAGTACCAACTGGGCTCATGTCTTTGATATCAGCCAAAACACGCTACTTCTTACGATTTTTTCTACGATTTTTATCATCGTTATAAGCTTGTTTTTGACCTTGGTTTCACGCTTTCAAAAAGGCAAGGCAAAGCTACTTTCAAATTCGCTAGCAAATATCGGCTACAGTGTGCCTGGAAGCGTGATAGCTATAGGTATGCTTATGATTTTTATATGGTGTGACAAGCATCTAGCTAGCGTTTATGGCTTTTTGGGCATTGAAAAAAGCCTATTTTTGACCCTAAGCCCCGTGATACTGATATTTGCTTATGTGATTAGGTTTTTATCGCTTGGATATAATGGCATAGAAGCTGGGCTAAAAGCCTGTAACAAAAGCTGTTATGAAGCTAGTTTGAGCCTTGGATATGGGCGTTTGGCGACATTTTTTAAGGTGGATTTCGCGATGATTAAGACCAGCATTTACAGTGCTTTTATACTTATATTTATAGAGATTATCAAAGAGCTTCCGCTCTCTTCGCTGCTCTCCCCGCCAAATTTTAGAACCCTTGCTTTTGAGATAGACAGATACGCCAGTGATGAGCAGCTTGCGATGACTGCCGTGCCGTCTCTTATCATTATTGTATTTTGTTTTGTGCTTTTGAGTTTGTTTTATAAAATCCAAAAAAAGGATAAAATTTGAGTTTTTTACATATTAGTGAGCTTGATTTTGGCTACGAAAAAGATAAAATCATAAATAAATTTAATCTCAGCCTAGAAAAAGGGCAAAAACTTGCAATTTGTGGTGCTAGCGGAAGTGGCAAAAGCACTATTTTGCGTCTTATTTCTGGGTTTGAAATGGCTAGTAGTGGACGCATAATCCTTGAGGGCAAAGACATCACATTTACCCCGCCGAACAAAAGAAATATCGGATATTTGTTTCAAGATTACGCGCTTTTCCCGCACCTAAATGTCAGTGAAAATATAGCATTTGGGCTAAAAAATATCATGAAAAAAAATGAGATAAAAGATGTGGTAAATAGGCTGCTAAAAGTAGTGAGCCTTGAGTCATACGCCTCTTCTTACCCACACGCACTAAGTGGCGGCCAACAACAAAGAGTAGCTCTAGCAAGAGCCCTTGCCCCAAGCCCCAAGCTACTGCTTTTAGATGAGCCATTTTCTGCGCTGGACTCACACCTAAAAGATGAGATAAGAAGCGAGATAAAAGAGATTTTAACCTCTTTTGAAATCACCTCTATCTTAGTTACTCACGATCAAGACGATGTGGAGAAATTCGCTACAAGTTGTATCAAACTAAGTGCTTGATTAGGATTTACTTAGCTGTGAGTTTTCTTTGATACGCTCTAAACCTTCAAAGATCCCAGCTATTTTTTGAAGGTCTTGAGCTTGCAAGTTAATATCTTTTTTGGCTAGTAAAATCTCTAAAATTTGAACATTTCCGCCAAATATCGAGCCAAATTTTTTATCATTTTGGATTATTTTAAGCGTGTCTAAATCCTGCGTTTTAAACTCATCATACATATTTATCCTTAGTTCAAATTTTCAAATCGCCGTCTTTGATGAAGCCAAATTTACGGAACATTATATCAAGCCCAAAGACTAAAATTAAAGGCGCTAAAATCTCCAAAATCATAACTCCCCAAAACGCATTTGCTCCACCTGCCCCAAATGTCTGGATCTGCCCTACAAAGCCACTAGTTCCCATTCCAGCACCAAATTTAGTACATTCTAGCTCAAAAATAGTAGTCGCAACCGGTCCTAAAATAGCCGAAACTATGATAGGTGGCAACCAAATAATAGGCTTTTTGAGTATGTTTTTAAACTGCAACATCGAAGTGCCAACAGCCACTGAAATAACCATGCCTATGTTATTATCCCGCCTTGACATCACAGCAAAGCCAAGCATTTGCACGCAGCACCCGACAACAGCAGCCCCACCAGCGATACCGTCCAAATTTATCCCGATAGCTATCGCAGCGCTCGAAATCGGCGCAGTCAAAGCCATCCCCATCAAGACAGCCACGACGATGCCCATCACAAATGGCTGCTTTGTGGTCGCACTACTCACAAACTCGCCAAGCGTGGTAGTCACAAGATGCACGCTATCAGCTATCAAAAGATAAAACATGTAAGACATAAAAAGGCTAAAAAGTGGCACCAAAACGATATCTAAAGGCGTTTTTTTGCTCATCACATATCTTAGCACCAAGCTAGCACAAATCACCACAAAATAAGTAACAAAAGGATCATTTATCGCTCCGCACAGCCCACCAGCAGCCGCGACGCATATCATTTTTATACCATTAAATTTCAAAGCCCAAGCAATCCCCACGCCAATACCAACGTGAGTTAGCCCTTTTAATATCCCGCCCAAATCACTCAAAACGCCAAATCCACTAAGCTTACCAATTTGGTCAAATATTACTCCTATAATAAGCGTCGCAAACAAGCCATACGCCATGCCATTCATCGATACAATGATATAGTCCCAAACCCTCTTCATAGCTCCCATTTACAAACTCCTTTTTGTATTTTAGTCCCTCAAATAAGCAAATCCGCAAAACCTGCCAGTAATAGCGTCTCTTCTATATGAGTAAAATCTCTCATCGCAATGCGTGCAAATTTGGCTAAATTTATAACTCGCTACGCCCAAGCTCTCAAGCTCATTTTTCAAAGCTGCGTCCATGTCAAATTTAGCTCCATTTTTAAATGCGTTAAATGCTCCAAGATCCAAATCCCCTATTTCATAACAATTTCCCTTGATATTTGGGCCGATTATCACTTCTAAATTTGCTGGATTTGAACCCATTTTTCTTATGGTTTTGCTTAAAATTTTGCTGATTACTCCAGCGCGTCCTGCGTGGATCACTGCGACTTTTGGAGACGCTCTATCAAGCACCAAAATCGGCGAACAATCCGCCACCATCACGCAGATCGCCACGCCCTTTAGGCCAGTTATGAGTGCGTCACAAGGCGGGATTTTAGCGTCTAAATTTGAGATTTCACTCACCACGTCGCTGTGGATTTGCTCCATAAAAATAAGCTTTTTTGCCCCTATTTTTTGCCTTAAAATCTCTCTATTTTGCTCCACATTGCCCAGCTCATCGCCGACATGAGTGGCTAAATTTAGCCCAGCGAATTTACCCTTGCTAACCCCACCAAATTTAGAGCTAAACCCAGCAAAAGCAAAGTCATCATCAGTACAAACTAGCATAAAAATCAGCCTTCTCCCAGCTCAGCTCATCTTTTTTGGGCAAATTTAGCATTCGCTCCAAATACCTTGCCAGCAAATCCGTTTCGATATTTACCCGCCTGCCGACTTCAAACTCCCCAAAAAGACTGTCTTTAAGGCTGATTGGGATTATTGTCAGACGCACAGAGTCGCTTAGGACTTCATTTATCGTCAGACTCACGCCCTCGACTGCGATAGAGCCTTTAGTAGCGACAAGGTGCATTATGTTTTTTGGTAATTTGATGTAGAAATTTACCCCAGTTTTTAGTGGTTCGATTTTGGTTATCACGCCAAGCGCGTCGATGTGTCCTTGCATCAAATGCCCGTCCAGCCTATCTCCTAGCCTCATGGCTGGCTCGATATGCACTCTATTTTTGTAGTTTTCTATGGCTAGAAGCTCTTTACTTTCACTACTAAGCTCCACGCTAAATCCGCCTTCACTCACACTAACCACGCTCAAGCAAGCTCCATTTACAGCGATACTATCGCCAAGATTTGGCTTAAAATTTGCTGCCAAACTCAAGGTCTTGCCGTCAAATTTGACTACTTTTGCTATCTCTCTTATAAGTCCATTAAACACGTTTTTTCCTAAATTTAATTGCGTAATTATATGTAATTTATGCTTTTTTTACAATCAATTCTATGAATTATTTTACTTTGCATTTAACCCAAAATGAGCTTATATCGTTATAAATTTATAATTTTAAAAGCAAAGTATAATGATTTAGTTTAAATTTGTATCAAATTTACACAATTTGGCTTCTTGATAAAATAAAAAAGAGTTTAAATTTATCCCAATTTATACTTTTTTTACACTAAATTTGATAAAATGTCAAATTCGAAAAAAATAAAGGTTTTATTATGAATTATGATGTGATAGTTGTCGGTGGTGGACACGCTGGAGTAGAAGCAAGCCTAGCAGCTGCTAGAATGGGCGCTAAAACCATGCTTATAACCATTCTGGCTGAGCAAATCGGAGCTGCGAGCTGCAACCCAGCCATCGGAGGACTTGCTAAAGGTCACCTTGTCAAAGAAATAGACGCACTTGGCGGACAAATGGCGCTTACTACTGATAATTGTGGTATTCAGTTTCGCCTCTTAAATGAGAGCAAAGGCCCAGCAGTACGTGGCTCACGCGCTCAAATCGACATGGATAGATATAGAATTTACATGAGAAATATCTTGCTAAATACGCCAAATTTAGAGGTCACTCAAGAGATAGCTACTGAGATTCTTACTCAAAATGGCGAGATTTGTGGCGTAAAAACTCACCTTGATAATACTTATAACACCAAAAAACTCATCATCACAACTGGTACATTCCTAAACGGTCTTATTCACGTGGGATTTAACAAGCTTGAGGCGGGTCGCGTGGGTGAGCTAAGTAGCAAAACGCTTTCAAGCTCGCTTAAAAGTCTAAATTTTGAAATGGGCAGACTAAAGACTGGCACATGCCCAAGAGTGCTAGCTAAAAGCATTGATTTTAGTGTGCTTGAATTACAAAACGGCGATGAAAATCCAGCTCCATTTAGCTTCCGCACAAAGGATTTTAACCCAACGCAACTCCCTTGCTACATCGCATACACCAATGAAACCACTCACGACATAATCCGCTCAAACTTCGATCGCGCGCCACTTTTCACAGGTCAAATTCACGGAATTGGCCCAAGATATTGCCCAAGTATTGAAGATAAGATAAACCGCTTTGGGGATCGTGACCGCCATCATCTTTTTATCGAACCTCAAACTCTTGAAGCCACAGAATACTATATAAACGGCTTTTCTACAAGCTTACCATACGACGCTCAAGTAGAGATGCTCCACTCAGTAAAAGGCTTCGAAAATGCTAAAATCGTTCGCCACGGATATGCGATCGAGTATGACTACGTCGCACCAACAGAGTTAAAACACACTCTTGAAACCAAAAAAGTAAAAGGTCTGTATCTAGCTGGTCAGATAAATGGCACCACAGGATACGAAGAAGCAGCAGCGCAAGGGCTAATGGCTGGAATCAACGCAACCCTAAGCGTCCAAAACCGTGAACCGCTCATACTAAGACGTGATGAGAGCTACATCGGCGTGCTTATCGATGACCTTGTCACAAAAGGCACAAAAGAGCCTTATAGAATGTTTACAAGCAGGGCTGAGTTTAGGCTACTTTTACGTGAAGAAAATGCAAATTTGCGTCTGAGCCAGTATGGGCATGAGATCGGACTTCTTCCGCAAGATGCTTATGAAAATATGATGAAACTAAAGGCAAATTTAGAGCGTGGAATGGAGATACTTCTGACTAAAGAGCTTAGCCCAAATAAAGAAAATTTGGCATTTTTAGCCAGCATGGATGAAGACGCTATAAATGAAAAAGTAGCACTCCAAAAAATAGTGGCTAGAAAAAGCTTCACCATAGAAAAACTAAAAAAGCTTGATGAATATTTCGCAAATTTAGATGATGAGAGCCTAAATTTAGTGCTTACTGAAGCCAAATACTATCACTACATCGCCCAACAACAAATCGAAGTAGAAAAGATGAAAGGGCTTTTAGATATCAAAATCCCAAGCGATCTTGAGTTTAAAAGTATAAGCGGGCTAAGCAACGAAGTAGTAGAAAAGCTAAATAAATTCGCCCCACCTACTCTAGCAGCCGCCTCAAACATCAGCGGAATCACGCCAGCAGCCATAGACATACTTCACATCGCTATAAAGTATCACAGCAAAAACGCTAAATGATAAATGCGTTTATATCTGGATTTAGCCTTGGGCTGTCGTTTATTTTAGCCATTGGCGCTCAAAATGCCTTTGTGCTAAAACAAGGCATCAAAAAGGAGCATATTTTGGCTGTCGTGCTGATATGCTCGCTATCTGACGCTATTTTAATAAGTCTTGGCGTGGGTGGATTTGGCTATATATCTAAAGAATTTCCATATATAAATTTGATAGCCAAATACGGCGGATTTGCATTTTTATTTATTTATGCTTTAAAGAGCTTTTATTCATCCCTTAAACTCTCTCACCAAATACCAGATAGCCAAAACTCACATTCAAGTTTAGCCAAAATAGCGCTCGTCACGCTAGCCTTTACTTGGCTAAATCCGCACGTTTATCTTGATACTGTGATGATAATTGGCTCATTTTCGCTTAAATTTGGCGAGTTGGCTTGGTATTTTGGATTTGGGGCGATGAGCGCTTCTTTTGTATTTTTCTTTAGTCTTGGATACGCAGCTAGAGTTTTGATACCACTATTTCAAAAGCCATTGTCTTGGAAAATACTTGAGTTTATCATAGGAGTTATTATGCTGAGTTTAGCCATTACACTTTTGTTATCATAAAATAATAAATTAAGAATAAAATTAGCATATAATAAATTTTCTTACAAAAATCAATAAATTAAATAAATTTTTAATTATAAAATGATAAAATTGTAGGTTCTAAGCTGGTTTTGCACTATTTAGGATAAATTTTGCAATTTTAGTTTATTACAAATTATTAAATTTGATAGATACAAAAAATAAATAAATAATCAAATTGAAAGGAAAAAAATGTCTGTTAAGAAGCAAGAAAGACGTGATTTTATCGGCATGGCGTTCGGCGCTGTTGCTGCTGTGGGCGGCGCTTTTGCTCTTGTTGGTATGAAAAAGTCTTGGGATCCACTTCCAAGCGTAAAAGCAGCTGGTTTTACGACTGTGGATCTAAGCCCCATGCAAGCAGGAGAATTTCGCCAAGTAGAGTGGCGTAAAAAGCCTATTTTTATCATCAAGAAAAATGCTGATATGAAACCAAACCCAGCAAGAGATGTAGTAATAGGCGAGGACAAATACATGGTAGCAATCGGCCTTTGTACTCACCTTGGCTGTATTCCTAGCTGGAGCCCAAGCGATATGATGTTTAAATGCGCATGTCACGGAGGCGAATTTGACGCAAGTGGAGTAAATACATTTGGACCACCACCAAGACCACTTGATATTCCACCATTTAAAATAGACGGCACTAAGCTTGTTCTAGGCGAAGAAGGCCCAGAATACAAAAAACTAGCCGGCATAGCGTAAGGGAGGAAAAATGGCACATATTACAAAAGCTACTAGCGTTAAAGATTGGTTTGACCAAAGAATCGCTCTAACAAAATTATGGAACGTTCTAGCCGGTCAATACTGGATCCCAAAAAACATCAACTTTCTTTGGGCAATGGGCGTTATTTTGACTGTTTTATTTACAGTTTTATTTGTAACTGGACTACTACTTGTAATGTACTACAAACCAGATGCAAATTTAGCATTTGATAGCGTAAACTACACTATCATGCAAGAAGTCGAGTATGGCTGGCTATGGCGTCATATGCACGCAGTTGCAGCTTCAGTTATATTCCTTATCATTTATATCCACGCGTTTGTAGGAATTTATTATGGTTCATACAAAAAAGGTCGTGAGATGATATGGATAAGTGGTATGCTACTTTTCTTAGTTTTCTCAGCTGAGGCATTTAGCGGATATATGCTACCTTGGGGACAAATGAGCTACTGGGCAGCGCAAGTTATCACTCAACTTTTTGGTGGTGTTCCTGTGATCGGTGATGCTCTTGTAGAGTGGATTAGAGGAGATTACGCAGTTAGTGATCCTACACTTACAAGATTTTTTATGCTTCATGTTTGCTTACTTCCTATAGTACTTATCATGATAATCGTGATCCACTTCTACACTCTAAGAGTTCCTCACGTAAACAACCTTGAGGGTGAAGAGATAGATTTTGAGCTTGAAGCTGAAAAATACCTAAGTGGCGATACAAAAAATTCAAAAGTTATTCCATTTTGGCCAGGATTTTTAAGTAAAGACTTCATGTATGTAAGTTTCTTTATGATATTCTTTACATATTTAGTAGGTTTCCACTTTGGCTTTGCTATGGATCCTATCAACTTCGATCCTGCAAACGCTGCAAAAACTCCTACACATATCTACCCTGAGTGGTATTTCTTGTGGCAATATGAGATTTTACGTGGATTCTTCTTCGATATTGGACCTATGAAAGCTGCAGATCTTGGTGCCTTAGCTATGGCATTTGCTGGTATTTCACTATTTTTCATGCCGCTTTATGACAGAAGTGACGTTGTCGCTCCAGCTCATAAAAGAAAAGGATTTTTCGTATGGTTTTGGTTACTTATAATAGACCTTATCATCCTAACAGTATATGGAAAACTTCCACCAACAGGATTTAACGCATGGATTGGATTCTTCTCTTCTGTTGCTTATCTAGCACTATTATTAGTCGTGCTTCCTGTTATAACAATCATGGAAAGAAAGGGGAATAAATGAAAGAGTTAAAGGCGTTTATAGTAGTAGTTATAGTTACAGGTATAATCTACTGGGGAGTTGAGCCTTACGCACATTCAGTTTTAAACCCTCACGTTGAACCTGCAAATTTTGACTTCGCTAAAGAAGATGTAAATTTAGCAAAAACAAATGAGCAAGCTGCAAATAAAGCTCTAGAAGCAGCAAAAGCAAGCGGCAATGAAGATATCATCAAATCAGCTACAAAAACTCTAAATGATACTAAAGCAAATTTAGACAAATATACAGCGTTTTGGAATGATATAAACTCAATTGACCTTGCAAAAGGTGACGCTGCAAAAGGCGCTGAGCTAGTAAATGCTGCTGGATGTACTGGATGTCACGGTATCAAAACCGCTAATATCCCAGCTCCAATGGACGATAGAAGCGCTAGCGAAAGCTTTGGCGTAACTCCTCCAGATCTAAGCGATATAGGCTATTTATATGACCCTAAATTCCTAGCTGCACTTATCAAAGATCCAGCTATAGCACTTAAAGTTAGTCATAAATTTAACGACAATAATCCATTCCCAATGACTGCATTCATGGGCGCTGGTGGTGATCTAAATGCCGAAGTAGCTGACCTTGTAGCGTACTTCAAAAGCATAGCTCCAAAAGAGATGAGCGACAAAGAAGTCTTCGTAAATAGCTGTTCAAGATGTCACGATATGAAATACGCAAACGTATTTACAAATGGCAACAAACAAAGCATAGCAGCTTATCTTGGTATGACACCTCCTGATCTATCTATGTATATCAGATCTAGAAGCAATGATTATCTAAACAACTTCATCAACGATACTCAAAAAATGCTTCCAGGTACTGCTATGCCTCGTGTCGGCTTAAATGAAAAAGCCCAATCACAAGTCATATCATACATGGAAAAAGTCGGCGATAGCAAAAAGGCTGAGAGAGAAACTACATCACTTTATATGATGGGCTATTTCTTAATCCTTGGCATCTTCGCTTGGGCTTGGAAAAGAAAAATCTGGTCTAAACTTCATTAATATTTAGTGGAATTTAATCAAATTTAGCTTGGGTTTGCGGATCTCCGCCCCCCCCCCCCAAGCTTTTATAAATTTATCCTTAAAACAAAATTCAAATACAATAACTCCACTCTAAAATAAACTAAAATATATTAAGATAACAAGTGTTAAATTTGTGATATATAAATTTATTTTTATTATTACCGATTTATGAATAAAATATAAGGTGTTTAAATGTATTTAAATCTGCAAAGAGGATTTTCGTACGACGCATTGCAGTTTATGCAAAAATATAAACCATATGTAAAAGGCAACATCGAAATAGACGTGGATACTGTTGTCATCGACAAACTTTTATACCTAAACTCTAGCAAAGTAAATATATCGGCTACTGATATAAAATTAAAAAATGGTGAATTAATTATAAAAAATGATGAAATATCAATCGCTAAAGGCAAATTAAGCTTTTTGACTTACGGCGTCATAGATGATATGACAATTAGCCAAACTAACGATATCTTAGGAAATTATAAAAAGCCAGAACCTAATAAAAATTTGGAGTTACACATATCTACACCATTTTTGCAAAACATAAGCTACGCAAATAAATTCACTCCAGATGCTGAGCATTATGAGATTAAAAACTACTCAAACCCAAACCAAGCAATCCCAAATTCCTACTACCTTAACTCCTATGCAAACTCAAATTTAATCAACACCAAATTTGGTAAAGCTGAATTATTTTTAGATTTAGCTGGGGATAATGATAAATTAGGCGTTGGAAGCTTTAACTCAAATTCACAGCTATTTAGATTTGATAGTGATGGCAATGGGTTTGTAGATAAAAATGATGATTACTTTGATAAACTAAAAGTTAGGGCTTATGATGAGAATGGAAATGAGATAATAAAGAAGCTTAGTGAAGTAGTTGATAGTATAAATCTAAAAGATTTTATAGATAGTAAAAGTAATGCCTTAAATAAATGGAAAAAAGATGTAAGTGGCAATGGCTGGGATGAAAAGACATATAAACAACAATTTGATATGATAAACTCATATAATCCCTATTCTAACTTTAAAGCTGAAATTAGATATGAGAGTATGAATAACAATGATATAAAAGAGCTTTCTAAACTAGCTGATAAAGATGGCTGGATAGATGCTTCAGACTTACAAGGATTAGCAAATCTGGCTTATGCCAAAAAAGGATTTAATGGCAATTATAAATTAGAAGAGCTTAATTACTCAAATGATAAAGTAGGCTCATATAACCAATACTCTAAATTTAACTCTTTATATGAAGATTATATGGCTGAGATTAATGCATTAAATGGATTTTTTGATAGTTATAAACAGAGTGCTAGTAGTGAGATTTTAGCTGAGTTTGTGGATATTATAAAAAATCCTAGCCTTAAATCAACTCTAATGCTAAATTTAGAAAAAGAATTCACCAATCTAACTGGCCTTAAATTTACCCTAGCAAACCTAGAAAAAGTCAAAAATAGCTTTGAGAGTGATAGAAGTTTAGCAGCTAATATGCTAAAAGACACAGACGCACTAAGTGCTATAAGAATAAACAAAAATGGAACATTTACTCTTAGATTTAATAGTGGAAGAGAGATAAATGTAGATAAGCTATATAAAGATAGTGGCAAAGCATTTGATATTGAGCTAAATATAAACGCTGATTTTATGAGTGAAGATGAATTAAATCAAAGCTTAGATTTAAGTGTAAGTATGGCAAATATAAAAGATAAGCTTACAGGCGAAGTACAAACAAAATCTTTAAAAGAGCTTGGAGTAAAGATAATAAATAAACTATTAAATGGTAAATTTGCACTTCATACAAATGATGGTAAAAGCATAATAGTAGATCAAATTTACACTAAGATAGATCAAAATCAAGATACAAAAGAAAATAGTGGATTAAATAAAGAAGATGATAAATTAAACAGACAAAACAATGAATTAAATTTGATAAATGATAAAGTTAGATTTTATCCCAAACCTCTTAGGGTTTGGGCGTAAATTTTAGGCATAAAAGCTCAAAGCTGGCTCATATATGAGTCATCATAAATCCCATCAGTTCGCTCTTTTACCGTTTTATCCCAGCCTGGAGCTATGGTTTTTAGCTCCTTAAATTTGCTTAGCAAATGCTCGTTTTGTTTTGGTGCGTAAAATAGCTGATTTACCTCCATTACGCTCATATTTGCCGCGTCTTTTTCTATCACTTCTACCACATCTCCAGCCTTGCAACTCCCAGCACTCAAAACACGGTAATACCAGCCAGTAAGCCCAGTTTTGAAAATCTCTTTTGTGAAGTTTTTCTCATCCCAAACTCCAGCTATCTTAAAACAAGGCTTTCTTGGTTGGCTCACTTGCAAGATAATAGAGCCGATTTTATGCACGTCGCCCACGTGGACGCTATTTTCATCCATACCATCGATGCAGAGATTTTCGCCCATGAAGCCTATTTTCATCTCTTTACCAAGATATTTACTCCAAATTTCATAATTTTGCAAGCTATTTGCAAACACAGCTTTTTGCTCTCCGCCGTGGTGTTTTGTGTCGCTTATCTCATCGCCTTCAAAGCCACTTTTAGAGCAAAACAGCTCACCCTCTACGCTATTTTTAAGCATTCCAGTCTCGAAGCTCACATTTGCGCCATTTACCTTTTGAATCTTGCCGATATGCAGTGAATGCACCCTCATCTAATCTCGCCTCCAAAAAACACTTTCATCATCAAATTTGCACTTTCTTTGGTTAAATTTGATATAAATTTATCCATGACTGGTTTTTCTTTCCAGATTTGCTTGCTCACTCCAGATAGGCTAGCTAGCTCATCTTTAGCCTCTTTTATGCTTTTTACATCATCGATTAGCCCCAAGCTCACAGCCTCACTGCCCAAAAATACTCTTGCATTTGCCCAGTTATCTTTAGCTTTTACATCAAGCCCTCTAGCACTCGCCACATCGGTATAAAACATCTCGTAGCTTCTATCTATCAGCCCTTGAAGCTCTGCTTTTTCTTCATCGCTCCACTGCCTTGCAAATGTCCCAGCTTCTTTAAATTTACCAGCTTTTATGGTTTGGGCTTTAATACCGATTTTATCGGCTAACTCTTTGATATTTGCACCTTGCATTATCACGCCAATCGATCCGATGAAGCTACCGCGGTTTGCGTAGATTTTATCCGCCCAAATCCCAGCATAATAACTCCCACTAGCCATTGTTCCACTCGCATAAGCTATGGTTGGCTTTTTGCTTGCAAGCTCTTTTATCGCGTCACTCATCGCAATACTTGGCGACAATGCCCCACCAGGACTATCAATATCTAGCAAAACGCCCTTTATACTATCATCATCCATCGCAGCATAAATCTCGTCCAAAACCTCATCAGCCAAAACTATCTCGCCTTTAATGTCAATAGTGGCTAAATTTGGCACTTTTGGAGTGCTTGAGTTTGCCAAAATCAGCACAACAATCAAGAAAAAAATCGAACTTTTAAAATAAGTATTGACAAACTTAAAAACAGCCACAAATGGCGCAAAAATCATCTTTAAAATTTGCATAATTCACCTTTGATATATAAATTTTTAACCTCCTTTGTATGGAGTATGAGTTGCAAGGCAAGTTGATCTAACTCTTGCAAATTTAACCCACCAAACACGCTTATATCGGCTTCTTTACCAACTTCTATAACCCCATTTTCTAGCCCTAAGGCCTTAGCCCCCCAGCTTGTAGATGCGCTAAGAAGCGTTTTTGCAAGGGCTAAAATCTCCATATCGCTATGAGTAAATAAACAAGCCCTAAGCTCATCAAAAAAGTTAAGAGTGTTGTTTGAGCTAAGTCCGTCTGTAGCGATGTTTACAGGGATTTTAGCATTTAAAACTTTTTGCAAATTTAGCTTTTTTTTGCTTAGAAGTCTGTTTGAGCGAACGCAATGAGTTATAGAGTGAAATTTGGGGTCAAATTTACTAAGATAATCATCAGCAAAAACGCAGTGCGTAAAAAGAGTTTTAGCCCCCTCAAAATACGCTAAAAATGAGCTTGGATCATACATTGGCTTGGCAAATTTATTGAAGCTCATAAGCCAGTTTTTAAACTCGCCATTTCCGCTTTCTAGCCAGTTTTTTTCATGTTCACTTTCTAAAAAGTGAGTAGAAATTACCAAATTTTGCTCTTTGGCCAAATTTAGCGCCATTTTAGTAAGTTTTGGGTGAGTTGAGTAAGGCGAATGCACAGAAATCGCTGGGATAAATTTATCACTTTTAAAGTTATTTGCCCTCTCAAATCTATCCATAAATTTATCCCAATTTGCCCCTACCGCCTCATCACTTGAGCCCAAAATCTCACTAAAAAACACAAATCTCGCTTGTGAGCTGGCACAAATCTCAATATCACTCCCAAAGCTAGAAATCTCGCCGATAGTCCCCACGCCGCTTTTCATCATCTCTAAAATAGCGTTTTGCATGGCTGATTTTTTAGCCTCAGCGCTCAAACTTTCTCTATTATTTATCACGCTTTTAAGCCAGTTTATGAAATCGCCATAACTCAGGCTTGAAACATTTGAGCTAAACTCAAGATGAGTGTGCGGATTTATAAATGCTGGCATCAAAATATCATTGCTAAAGTCCAAAATTTCAGCATTCGGATAAGTTTTTGCAAGCTCGTCAAATTTAGCAATACTACGAATTTTCTCATCAAAAGCAACTGCAAAATCTTCTAAAATATCAAATTTTTCATTACAAGTTATTATATATTTTGCTTTTATGATTTTCATTATTTATCCTTTAAGAGCCAAAGATTATAGCAAAAATTTAGCAATATTTTTGTACAATCTTAGTTAAATTATTTTTTAAGGATTAAAATGAGCGATCAAATGAAAATCATGGTTATCCAAGGACCAAATATCAATATGCTAGGCAAAAGAGAGACTGGAATCTACGGTCATATGACTATGGAAGGCATACACGAGCAAATGAAATCAGTCGCTGATCAAGCTGGCGTGGAGATCGAGTTTTTCCAAAGCAATTTTGAGGGCGAAATCGTAGATAAAATCCAAGAGTGCCTTGGCGAATTTGATGGTATTATCATCAATCCAGCAGCCTACACTCACACTTCTATCGCTATAAGAGACGCTATCTCAGCAGTCAAGCTTCCAGTTATCGAAGTACATATCAGCAACATTCACCAAAGAGAAGAGTTCCGCCAAAAAAGCCTTATAGCTCCAGTAGCTGCAGGTCAAATCGTAGGTTTTGGGCCAGTTGGATACCATTTAGCCATGATGGGAATGCTTCAAATTTTCGAGCAAATCAAAGTAGTAAGGGCTAGAGCCGAACAAAATGCGTAATTTTATCTTAAAAGATGAAAATGCCGTATTTTTCGAGTGCGGTTACTCTTGCGATAATGAAATTTTTATAAGCGTTGATGGGCGTGGATACTTCATCACAGATCCACGCTACTACATAGAAGCCAAAGAATGCGCGAAAAACTGCGAAGTCATAGAAGCCAAAGGCAACTTAATCAAAGAAGCTAGGCTGCTTCTAAGAAAACTTGGCGTCAAGATGATCTGCTTTAATCCAAACGATTTTAGCCACATGGAGTACAATCTTCTTAGCTACAATCTTGGGGTGCATTTCATCCAAAGACCAAATTTTTCGCAGATAAAAAGAATGGTTAAATCTAAATTTGAGATAGAAATTCTTAAAGACGCGGCCAAATTTGGTGCTGAGAAATTTGACGAGTTTGGCGAGTTTGTAAATAAATTTGGTATTGGAATGAGCGAAAAAGAGCTAAATTTTCACGCTCAAAATATCTTTAAAGGCAGTGGCAAATTTGGTCTAAGCTTTGCGCCAATTGTAGCGATAAACGCAAACGCAGCCAAAGCTCACGCACTTCCAAGCGACACTATTTTGCAGCTTGGCGACCTGCTTTTGCTTGATGCTGGAATCACTTATAAAAGATTTTGTTCAGATAGGACAAGGACAGTTTGCGTGCAACCTGGCTTTAAATTTGACAAAAATCAAAAGTTTGATGACGCCAAAAAAGATGAAATTTACAGTATCGTAAAAGAAGCCCAAAAACTAGCTATAAATGCCGTAAAACCAGGCGTACAAGCTAGTAAAATAGATACAATTGCAAGAGAATATATAGCCAAATTTGGCTATGCAAAAGAGTTTTTCCACTCCACGGGTCATGGCGTAGGACTTGACATACACGAGCTGCCAAACATAAATGCCAAAAGCAGCGTGATCTTGGAGCCTGGAATGGTCTTTAGCGTTGAGCCTGGGATCTATTTGGAGGGCGAATTTGGCGTTAGGATTGAAGATGTCGTCGTAGTCACAGATGATGGATGTGAAGTTTTATAATGCAAACTTTAAGGCTATTTGAAGCAAAAAGCATCATAAAATCAAAGCTTTTTCCATCATCACGCAAAAGCGTAAACGCGTATAAATACCAAGCCCTCATCGGACTTGGTGGCAACATCGGCGATACGAAAAAACGCTTTGAGATGTTTTTATATAAAATCAAGCAAGATAAGAGATTTTTTATAAAAGAATCATCAATTATACTGAAAAATAGTGCGTTTGGATTTAAGGAGCAAGATGATTTTTTAAATGCTGCCTTGCTGCTAGAAACCTCACTTTATGCCGGAGAGATTTTGAAGCTTATGCAACATTTCGAGCAAATTTTTAAACGCAAAAGAAGCTTTAAAAATGCTCCAAGAACGCTTGATTTGGATATTTTATATTTTAGTAAAAAAACAAGAAATTCACCTAGACTAAAGCTTCCCCATCCTGGAGCTAGCAGCAGACTAAGTGTTATCATCCCAATTGGATCGATGAAAGGAATATAATGGCTACAGTGCTGAAAACCTTTACTGGTGAGAGCGCCATAGAAGCGCTTAAAAGAGCAAAAGAAGAGTGTGGCGAAAGCGCTATGCTAGTCACAACAAAGCAAATTCAACCAAAAACGCTCAATAAAAAACCAGTTTATGAAATCCTTGTAAGCGTAGAAGTAGATGAAAAGCCAGCTCCTAGCAAAGAGAGCATAGATAACATAAAACAGCAAATTTCAGCCTACACAAAAGGTAGCTACACAAAGTCAGCCGCCCAAGCCCTACCACAAGCCGATGAGAGCGTACTTCTAAACATTTCAAAAGCAGCTAAAGAGATAAGCAAGGTAGCAAACGTCACCCAAGCTCAAATAGATAATGTAACAAACGGCGAAGAATACAATAAAAAAATCGATGATGTAGCCAAACAAGTAAATAAGCTAAATGACAAAATTTCGCTCATCGCTGATATGATTTGGGATGATAGAAGTGAGCTTAGAGATGATATAACCATACCTCCTGAGTTTTCTACCATATACAAGCTTGCTAAACAAAGCGGTATGAAAAACGAGCATTTAAAATCAATAATGCAAACAACAATCCAAAATATGCCAGCTTCTATGAAGGCAAATGGAACTGCTGTAAGAAGGTATTTTTACTCACTTTTAAGAAATATGCTTCCTTGCAGAAATGAGAATTTAGATACCAAAAAACAACGCATAATGATGTTTGTCGGCCCAACTGGAGTTGGTAAAACAACAACGCTTTCAAAACTAGCTTATAAATTTGCCCACAGTGGCGATGTGAGATACAAAACAGGTATAATCACTCTTGACACTTATAGATTAGGAGCAGTCGAGCAGCTCTTCCAATACGCCAAAATAATGAGTATACCGATACTTGATGCCATTGAACTTGAAGATTTCAAATCAGCCCTAAAAAGTCTTAGCAATTGCGATTTAATCTTGGTCGATACCATGGGAAGTAGCCAATACGACAAAGAAAAGCTAACAAAACTAGATAAATTTCTAAAAGGCTGTGGAGCCAAAATAGATGTAAATTTAGTCCTTTCAGCTGGATCAAAGGTAGAAGATTTGCTTGAAATTTACGATAATTTTTCGTTTTTAGACATTGACACTCTTATTATCACCAAATTTGATGAAACAAAAATCTTTGGCAATGTCTTTTCATTAGTTTATGAAACGAGCACGCCAGTGAGCTTTTTTTCTATAGGGCAAAACGTCCCAGATGACATAGTGGAGGCTAGAAGCGAGTTTTTAGTCGAGTGCGTTTTAGAAGGGTTTAGCAAAGGAGATGATGATGGATCAAGCAGATAAATTAAGAGAGCTAATGAGCTCAAACAAACCAGCAAAATCCACTCATTTCATAGCCATAACAAGCGGCAAAGGCGGAGTTGGCAAATCAACAATTAGTGCAAATTTAGCCAATGTCTTAGCCAAAAATGGGTATAAAGTAGGTCTTTTTGACGCTGATATTGGGCTTGCAAATTTAGACGTCATACTAAATGTCAAACTCAAAAAAAATCTTTTAAATGTGCTAAAAGGCGAGTGTGAGCTTAAAGATATACTAATAAAAGTCAAAGAAAATTTGATCCTCATACCCGGAGATAGTGGCGATGAGATATTTAAATTTAACGACCAATTCATACTAGAAAGATTTATAAGCGAAGCTAGCGTGCTTGATGATCTAGACTTCATCATCATCGATACTGGTGCTGGAATTGGCTCAAATACCCAAGTATTTTTGCAAGCTTGCGATGAGATTATCGTAGTCACAGTCCCCGATCCTGCAGCTATAACTGACGCTTATGCCACCATAAAAGTCACATCAAAAATGAAAAAAAATATATACATGATGCTAAATATGGTAAAAAACGAAACCGAAGCCGTGCGTATCTTTGAAAATATCAAAAAAGTAGCCAAAGCAAATATACCCCATGAGCTTGATCTTGAGCTTCTTGGATATATCGAGCTAGATAAGATGGTCTCAAAAAGCATAAAACAAAGAACTCTTTTTAGCGATGACGCACCACATATCAGCCCAAGCATAGAGCTAAAAAAAGCAGCCAGCAAATTGCTTTATAAATTGGAACGAAAAGTGCTTGACGATACGCAAGATAGAAGTTTTAGTGGCTTTTTTAAACGTCTTGTGGAACAATTTTAATCAGGTTGGACAATTGAAAACAGATAATTTCATAGCTTTTTTTACTGTTTGTGGATTTTTTATAGGACTTATGTTTGTCGTCATAAAAATAAACGATCCAGTTGAACTAGTCTTTTATACATTGCTTATCACATTGTTTTTTTATATCACAATTCACATAGCTATCATGAACTATGTAGATGCGAGCAAGACAAACGCAGCTAGATTTAACAAAGATAAATATGAAGAGGTAAATGACTACCTCATCAATGAACTAGCTATAAGAGAAAAAAAACTAGAAAGCATCATATCAATCACTCCAGAAAAAATAATACTAAAAAAACAAGGCAAAAAGCATGAACGAGTTAAAGCAAAAGCAGCTTGATGCCTACCAAATGACTCTCAAAAAAGAAAGAGATGATTTAGTACTATCATATATGCCAGCGCTCAAAGCAATGGCTTTTAGGCTCAAAACTAGACTTCCAGCATTTATAGATGCAAATGATCTCATAAGTATCGGCGCAACCCAAATGGTAAAACTATCCAAAACCTACGATAAAGAGCAAAATGACAACTTTTGGGGCTATGTCAAACAAAGAGTTTATGGCTCTATGCTAGATTATTTAAGAGGGCTTGATACTCTTAGCAGGGGCGATAGAAAGCTAGTAAAAGAGATAGACGCGGCAATAAATGATTATTTTAATAAATTTGAATGCGAACCAGATGATGCCTACCTTGCAAATTTACTTAGCATAGAAGAGAGCAAAATCAGAGAAACAAGAAATCTAAGCGATGTTTGCGTAGCACTTCCTTTAGATGAGCAGTTTGAGATACTTAGCGATACAAATGTAGAAAACAAGATAGAAAAAGACGAGCTTATAGAAAAAATTTCAGAAGTTTTAAAAGACTTCAACGAACGCGAACAGATGATAATACAACTGTATTATTACGAAGAATTAAGTTTAAAAGAGATAAGTGATATTTTAGAAATCACAGAGTCTAGGATTAGTCAAATTCACAAAAGACTCATAACTAAAATTAGAGAAAGGCTAGGATTTTAATGGCTGATATTTTAAGTCAAGAAGAGATTGATGCCTTATTGCAAGTCGTAGATGAGGATGGCGATACCGCAGCCGTATCAAACGATACACCCATAGAAGAGCAAAAACAAGTCATCATATATGACTTCAAGCGTCCAAACCGCGTCAGCAAAGAACAACTTCGTGCAGTAAAAGGCATACACGATAAGCTCTCACGCAACCTAGCTAGTCAAATTTCAAGCATTATGAGAAGCATCGTTGAGATCCGCTTGCACTCAGTAGATCAGATGACTTATGGTGAGTTTTTGATGAGTTTGCCAAGCCCTACTAGCTTTAACGTCTTTTCTATCAAGCCACTTGATGGAAACTGTGTTTTGGAGATAAATCCAAGCATCGCCTTTCCTATGATAGATAGGCTTCTTGGCGGCAATGGCGATGGATTTGAGAGCAACAGAGAGCTAACAGACATCGAGATAAATTTGCTTGATGCAATTTTGCGTATAATGATGCAACGTCTAAAAGAGTCATGGTCAAGCATCACAGATATGTATCCAAACGTAGAAGCCAAAGAAAGTAGCCCAAACGTCGTCCAAATCGTAAGCCAAAACGAAATCGTCATCATGGTCGTTATGGAGATCATTATCGGTAATTCAAGCGGAATGATAAATTTATGCTATCCTGTTATCTATCTTGAGCCGATCCTAAGCCGCCTTGCCAACCGCGATATAATGCTTGGCGAAACAAGTGCAAAAAAAAGCCGAAATAAAGAGTTAAAGACGCTAATCGGACGTGCAGAAGTGCTATATGAAGCGATTTTAGGCAAAAGCGTGATTAGCGTAAGCGAGTTTTTAAATTTAAAAGAAGGCGATATACTAAAGCTAGATAGAAGTGCTGATGATAAAGCTATTGTCTGCATAGATAAAAAAGACGTTTTCTTAGCCGAAATCGGTCTTCATAGATTTAGAAAATCTATCAGAATAGATGAGCTTATCAAAACAGATAAAGATGAAATAAAAACCATACTAGAGCAATACGAAGAAGACAGAAAAGCCAAAATAATGGCTTATCAAGAAGAAGAAAATAAAGAACCTGAGGAAGATGACGATGATGAATAAATTTTTAGACATTTTTACAAATGAATGTAAAGCAACCATTGAAGGTTTGACTGGTCATACCCCAAGTTTTGGTAGTGTTGCTGAGTATGATGCCCCTACTCAAGATGGCATTCGCTCGCCTATAGTCATGGCAAATATCGCAGTAAGTGGCGATCTAAATGCTAAACTAGTCTTGCTCGCTACACCACTTCTAATAAGTGCTATAAATGACTGGATGCTTGGTGAAGAAGAAATAACTGGCAATGAAGATATAGGCGATGATGAACTTGACGCTAGCAAAGAGATATTTTCTAATATATTTAGCGCTATTTCATCAAATATCAATGCTCAAAAAGACATGCCAAAACTTAGTTTTGAAATACAAAAAGTTAGCTTTTTAGACGATACTCAGCCAATAGAGTTAAGCTCTTATGAAAAGTTATTTTTATATCAAGTTGGTATCGATGAGATTTCGGAGCAACTTGGTTTAGCGGTTGATTTTGCTTGTTCTAAATTTTTTAACAAATCAGAAGAGGTAGCGCCCAAAAAAGAAGAAGCACCGAGCAAAAAAATAGAGATAAGCGAAGAGATAAGAAATATCGGACTCATCATGGATGTAAGGCTTCCTATAAGGGTTCGCATAGGCTCAAAAAAAATGCTTTTAAAAGATGTTTTGTCTATGGATATCGGCTCAGTTATCGAGCTAAATCAGTTAGCAAATGACCCGCTTGAAGTCTTAATCGGAGATAAGCCAGTAGCTCTTGGGGAAGTGGTGATAATAGATGGAAACTTTGGCGTCCAAATCACAGAAATAGGAACCAAAAAAGAGAGACTAGAGCAGTTGAAATAATTGCTCTAGTTTTTAATCTTCTAAATTTAAATCATCTAGATCAAAAAACGTATCTTTGTGTATATTTTCAAAAGCAGCTTGTAAGCTGGTGAATAATTTTGGATTTTGGCTTTCTAAATTTGCCAAAAGTTCCTTTGTCTCATGTCTAGCGTGCGGCATTTTCACATCAAATCTCATCGCTGGACAAGCCTCATCGCCAATGACAAATAGCTCATTTCTAGTAGCATTATCTCTTAGCTGACGCTCACGCACATTTATAAGTGGACGGATCAAAATAAGACCGTTTTTGGCTTTGTATTTTGGAGCTAGGGTTCTTAGCGCTCCATTATAAGTGAAATTCATAAAAAAGCTCTCAGCAGCGTCATCAAGATGATGAGCGATAGCAAGTTTGTTAAATCCATGCTCCAAAGCATAAGTATAAAGATATCCACGTCTCATACGGCTAAAAAAACTACAAAAGCTCGAATTCTTACGAATCTTATCCTTGCTAATTTCAAAAATAGAGCTATCAATCACGCTATGCTTGATCCCATGCTCTTCGCAATGCTTCGTAAGATAAGCGTAATCCTCACCCATGCCATAGCTCAGCGTAACAGCTTCAAACTCAAATTTCTCTGGAGTTACGTTTTGAAAATGCTTCAAAATATGAGCAAGTGCTAGGCTATCTTTGCCACCACTTAGCCCAAGAAGTATCCTGTCGCCCTTTTCAAACATCTTATATTTGGCGTTTGTTTGACCAACTTGACGGATAAGTTTTTTGCTTAGATCTATCATAGATACTCTACCATACCAAGAACAAATTTAGCTGATTTTTGAGCTACTTCTTCAAGGAATTTATCAAAATCAATCTCCGCGCCACCATTTGCTTCATCGCTGATAGCACGCATTAAAAAATACGGGATATCAAGAGTAGCGCATACTTGACCCACGCTAGCACCCTCCATCTCGACAGCATCAGCATCAAAAGTTGATTTGATCCACTCTTTTTTCACAGGGTCACATATAAATTGATCCCCGCTAGCTATAACTCCACCGACAAGATTTATGCCATTTTTAGCAGCAACTATTTTAGCAATCTCATTAAGCTTATCATCTGTTTTTTCATAGACATTTATACCAGGGACATAGCCATAAGGATGCCCAAACGCACTTATATCAAGATCGTGCTGAACTGTGCTTGTAGTATAAAGGATATCGCCGATTTTTAGCTTTTCATTTAAAGCCCCAGCAACTCCTGTAAATAACAACATCTCACACTTAAATTTTTCTATAAGCAATGTAGCAGTTAGCGTAGAGTTTACCTTGCCTATCTTTGAATAAGCTATAACAAGGTCATGATTTTTATATTTAGCTAAATAAAACTCGTTTTTAGCGTATTTTACAGTTTCGTAATTTTGAAGTTTATCTAAAAGTGGGGCTATCTCATCTGACATAGCCCCAAGGATTGCTATTTTCATGCTAGCTCCTTTAGCGCCTCTTCAAGTGAGCTTAAATTTGATATGCTAAATGTAGGTTTTGATGTGATTTTTTTATTCATACCTTTTAAAACACTAGCTCCAAACTCAATAAAACAATCTACTTCATCTTCATAGTTTTTGATACTTTGTTTGTATAAAACTGGCTTAACCAACTGCTCTTTTAGAAGCTCAAGCGCATCAGATTTTGTAGAGTATTTGTGAGATGTTACGTTTGAAACAACCGGAGCAAAGCTATCTTTTATAACAGTTTTTAGCTCATCAGCAAGGCTCAAACTCGCCTCTTCTAAAATAGGGCAATGGCTAGCCACGCTCATATCAAGTAGCATTGCTCTTTTAGCTCCAGCTTCTTTGAAAGTGGCTTCCAATGACGCTAGATCATCTTTTACTCCAGCTACTACTATTTGGCCATCGCAGTTGTAGTTCGCAGCCCAAACGCTCTTATTTGAACGTGAATTCAGGCAAATTTCTTCTACTTTTTCATCTGATAAACCAAGTATAACCATCATTCCAGCTCCCTTACCCATGCAAGCTTTAGTCATAAATTTACCACGCAAATTTACAAGTTTGATACACTCAAGCATATCTAGCCCACCACTCACACCAAGAGCAGAAAACTCACCCAAAGAGTGACCTAGGCTAAATTTTGGGGTTAAATTTGATGAATCTTTAAAAGCAAGATAAGTCATAAAAGAGTTTAAAACTATTGCTGGTTGGGTAAATTCAGAAAGTCCAAGTTTGTCATTTTCTTTAAACATTAACTCTTTAAAGTCAATACCACAAAAATCACTCGCACTATCTAAAAGCTCTTTTGCCACACTGAAATTCTCATAGATTTCAAGACCCATGCCAAAGCTCTGAGAGCCTTGACCTGGAAATAAAAATGCACTATTCATTATATTTCTTAGTGATGATGTTTTCCGCAGCATCCGCCGCCATCTTTGTCATGATGCTCGCCACCACAACACTCATCTTTGTCATCATGATGATGGTGTCCGTGTCCGCCGCAGCACTCATGACCCTCTTCATGGTGGTGATGACCATGACCGCCACATCCGCATACGTGAGGCATAGCTACGACGCCAGTTGCTTCTTCATCAGCGTCAGCATCTCTATTCTCAGTTACTTTTACATTAAACTCTAAATCTTTGCCAGCGTAAGGATGGTTGAAATCGACTGTGACTTCATTATCACTGATATTTTTTACTGTTACTCTTACAGTGCTTCCATCTTCTCCCTCACCAAAAAGCTCCATACCGACATTTAGCTCAATACCAGCAAATTGCTCTTTTGGAAGCACTTGAAGTGCACTCTCATCATACTCGCCAACACCATCAGCTGCTAAAATAGTAACAACTGTGCTTTCTCCAGCTTTTAAATTTAAAACACCAGCTTCTAAAGCTTCTAAAACTTGATTTTTTCCACTTACAAATGCTATTTCTTGTGAATCAATATTTGACTCTAAAAGTTCGCCAGTTTTAGCGTCTTTTAGTTCATAAAACATTTTTATTACTTTTGACATTTATATTCTCCTAAAAATTTAAATATTTATTTGCGATTTGGTGAAGCTTTTGCTTCTTTACTATCTGGGTAAGCTTGTTTTAATGCCCCATAAAATTTATTGGCACTTTTTTTGTCACCAGTTTTATCAAAGCTAATTGCTGTATGATATAAAAGCTTTGGCATATAATCTGCCTTATCATATAGCTCTACACTATTTTGATAATACGGTATAGCTTGAAGATAGTTTTTTTGAGCATATTCTATCTCACCAAGCATAAAATTTGAATATGCTGGTTTGTGATTTTTATCTGCCAAATGCTCAAAATACGCTTTTGCGTTTACGTAGTCTTTTTTCTTATATGCATTGTCTGCATCTTTTAGTATATCAGCTAAAGATTTACCATCTAAATTTGATTTTTTTTCTATATTATCGCTTGGTGTTTGTTCGTTTTGACCTGCGACATTTCCAGTTTTACTAGAGTTTATAGAATCAATTAAAGAGCTTAACTCAGAAATTGCTTTGGTAATTTTTTTGTAATTTTCTTCTTGGATAGCTTGATTTTTTTTAACAATCTTTTTTAAATCTGTAATTTCATTAGTGACATTTACATCATTAATATTGATTTTATTTTCAAGCTCAGAAATTCTAGTATCTAAATTTACACTAGATTGATTTAATCCATCTACCACGGTTCGAAGTCCCTCTATACTCTCTTGAGCATAGCTTATATCGGATTGAACACTTCCAATATTTTGGTTTAATTTTTCGACTTTTTGTTTGTTTTTTAATAGAATTTTTTCGTTTTCGGTAAGGCCGTAAGGATTTTCTTTATCAAGGTTGCCTGCATCAAATACTGAAACTTCAGCATTTAAAGTTACAGCCCATAAAAGGGCTATAACTAATAAAGTTCTTCTCATAAATTATGGAAGTACTTTGAACTCGTCGCGACGATTTTGAGCGTCACAAGCTTTTGTTTTTTCAGTACATACAGGTTTGCTCTCACCATTACTTGTAATTTCAATTCTATCAGCACTAACACCTTGATTTACTAAAGCATCTTTAGCAGCTTTAGCTCTTTTTACGCCTAGAGCGTAGTTGTATTCATCACTACCCCACTCGTCGCAGTTACCTTCAACCATAACTTTAAGAGCGTCTGCACCATTTTGGTTAAATAGTGAAGCGTTTGTATTTACAACACCTTGCATATCTGAACGAATGTTAAATTTGTCAAAATCAAAGTAAACATTTTTTACTTGGCTTTGTATTTGGCTTGCAAGAGCACTTAATCTTTCTGCATCACTCATATCAGTACTTGACATAGAGCCTGAGTTATTGTTTGCATTGGCATTCATGTCTACTTCTGGAGCTTTTGAGCTACAACCAGCCATAAACAAAGCACCAGCAACAGCTGAAACTAAAACTAAATTTTTCATTTCCTAACCTTTAAATAAAAATTTGTCGCAATTATATCATATTTTATAATTTTTGCATCACAAAAAAAATATTTTTTTAAAATTTACCAATCTATAGATTGTAATTTACCAATTCTTAAAGGAAATTGAAAACTTTTATTTTCATTTACCCTTATTATACCAACAGCACTTTCGTTGCCAGAATTCTTGATAAATACGATACTACCGCCATCGCTTGAAAATCTAGGATACGTATTTACACCACTTCCAGTAAGCTGTCTTATATAATCACTTTTTGTGGATATAAGATACAAATTAAATGTTTTTGTGCCATATTCATTTGAGCTTTCACGACTTGAGTAAACTACATAATTTTGGTAAGTTGTAACTGAGTTGTTATTTTTGCCGTGAAAAACCATTTGCTCGACAACTCCGCCATTTACACTAGTTGTAAATACATTTGGGTAGCCCATTCTATCACTTACAAATACAATTTTTGTATCATTTTCTACGAAATTTCCATTTACATCTATGCCTTTGAAATTTGTAATTCTAGTTTTTCTATTTGTTCTTAAATCATACAAAAATATATCACTTTGGTCATCTGGTGCCATAGTAAGAAGCAGTTTGCTACCATCTTTGCTCACATCAGATGCGACTATCATACCTGAACTTGTTGTGATTTTTGTTTTTTGACCAGTTCTTAGATCATATCTAAAGAGTGTTGGAACTGATTTGATATATGAAGTGTAATAAAATGCACTTTGGTCTTTGTTTGCCCATTTTGGGAAGATGTTTAGGCCACCACTTAAAATAACTTTTTGGTATGTCAAAGTATAATCAGCCACTATGATATTGCTTTTGCCTGGAGATGTATATTGAGAAATTATAATAGATTTATCCATCCAATCAATCGGTGATAAATTTAGATTTCTTGCTATATCAGCAACGCTAGTGTGAGCCAAAAATGGGTATTTTGCAAGCTCTGATTGAGTGAAAGCACCCTCATATCTAGTTGTTCCATTTTTTGCATTTATAAGCTTAACTTTTAGAGCTAAGCCGCTACCTTGATTTGTTATAGCATATCGCAAGATAAGTTCTGGATTTTTGCTATTTGCTAAATTTGTCTTATAATCGCCATCATAAGTGCTAGTATAATAATCCTCTATAACCTCAAAAGAAGAGCCGACCTTCAAATCCCCAATCATAATCTTAAAAAATTTATTTTTAAGACCAGCGTTTGAAAAATTTGTTGTAGCATCTTGAACCAAAATCCTTGGTAAAACTACGCCACGATTCACAACTTCAATAGTCGCATCAGCAGCGCTCAGGCCTATACAAAAAGCCACCAATAACAATAACTTTCTCATTTTTTCTCCGTATTAATCAATTTTATCTATAAGCATTGTAGAAATGGTTTTCGCGCTTCCATCTGGAGGAGCTGGAAAATCCACATCTTTTAAATTTTCTAAGAAGTCTTTTACTTTATTATTAAATTCACTGTTCAAAGATTTTTCGTCGATATTGTAACTAAGTTTTCCAAATTTATCTATAATAAAAGTTACTTTTGCTTTATCATTTGTATCTGCTTTATATCTGACCCATCTTTGTTGTATGATTTCTGTGATATCACCAAAATATTTATTGTATTCACCAGTCATTCCAGCTTTTGGTGCTTTTGCGGTTATGTCTTTTTGAAGTGCATTAAATATATCGCTTGCACTTTTTGTAGAACTAGTCTTTGCATCGCTTTTTTTATTGCTTTGAACTGCAGCTGGTTTAGATTTTTCTGGTTGTTTTATTGGTTTTACTTCACTAAAAAGATTACTCAAATTTACACTTGGTTTTTCTTCAACTACTTTTTTGACAGGCTCTTCTTTTGGTTGTGGCTCCTTAGGAGCTGAGTCTTTGTTTGTAGTTTTGGATTTATCCTCTGTTGGCTGATCTTTTTCTTCAAGCTTTGCTTCTACTTTTTTCTCTGCTTGTTTTGGAGCAACTACAGTATCAGCAACCTCTGTTTGAACTATAAAAACATCCATAAAAGCGTCTTTTTGGTTTGTATATTTTTTCGGCTCTTCTCTTGTATAAATCTTAAAAAAAAGAATAAAAATAACAAGCATATATAAAACAATAGCAACAATAAAAGAGTTAAATGTCTGATATTTAACTCCGATTTGTGTAGATTTTTTAGCCATTTGTTTCAAGTGCGACTTTAGTAAAACCAGCGTTTTTCATGCTTTTAAGAACAAACATAACATCATCATACAAAAGTCTTTTATCAGCTTTTATATACACAGGTGAGTTTTTATCATATCTTTGCGAGATAAGCACTAAGTTATCAGCTAGTTCAGATAACTTCATATTACTTTGGTCTATATAGACGGTTCTTTGGGCGTCTATCCTAACTGTTAAAGTCTTTAAATTTTGCGATACTACCTTTGTTTTAGAACCATCTGGAAGAGTTATTTGCTCTTCATAAATGATTGCTGGAGTTGTAACCATAAGTATGGCAAGCAACACAAGCATAATATCGACAAGTGGAGTTATATTTAACTCCGGAGTTTCATCAAGATTGATCATTATTAGTTATTGTCTTCTTTAAGACTTAATAAAACATTAGCTTCTCTTCTTATGAGAGATAAAACTTCATAAGCTTTTCTTTTTATAAGAAGGTTAAAACTATATGCAGGAATCGCAACAAATATACCACATCCTGTAGCAACAAGTGCTTCAGAAATTGCAGGAGCTATAACGCTAAGTGAGCTACTTCCACCACCAGCTCCAAGTCCTGAAAACGTCTCTAATATGCTAACAACTGTTCCAAAAAGCCCTATAAATGGAGATGTTGATGCTATTATAGAAAGTGCTGTTAAACCACTAGTGGCATTTGCTTCAGCTAAACTTATACAGACCTCAAAACGCTCTTTTGTAGGATTGTCGGTAGCACATTTTTTCAAACTAGAATCCACGCTTACTGCTTTTGCACCCATAAGTATAGACTCTAGTGCAGCTTGCTCACGTTTTTTCCATGAATTTAAACCAGTATATCTTGAAAATAATACTGTAAAACTAATAATAAAGTATAGAGACAACCAAGTTAAAACTATGATTGTCACTACACTACTTTTAGATAAATAATTTAGAAAAAGGTCTAAAAAACCTAACACTATTTTGCCCTTGCAGCATTTTCTATGCGTGATAAAGCAGTAGCAAATATTCCATTTCTATCGCTCATACTACTCACAAGCTCTTTTGCTTTTTCTATGGATTGTGCTAATTCACTTTCTGTATTACCAGATACATAAACAGCACCGTCAGCCAAAACAACGATTTTATTTTCGTCTATTTTAGCATATCCCCAGTCAATAGCAACAGCATCATGAGTACCGTCAACATTTTCTATATCAACAACGCCAACTCTCAAAAGCGAAACAAGCGAGGCGTGCCCAGGAAGCACACCAAATTCACCTTCGCTGCCAGGAAGTACTACCATTTTGGTATCATTTGAAAATATAAGTCCCTCAGGAGTTACTATTTCTAAATGTATTGTGTTCATATCGCTTCCTTTTTGGCTTATGCCTTCATCTTCTCAGCTTTAGCGATCGCCTCATCAATATTTCCTACCATATAGAACGCATTTTCTGGTAGATGATCATATTTACCTTCTAAGATACCTTTAAAGCCAGCAATAGTCTCTTCAAGGCTTACATATTTACCAGGACTTCCTGTAAATACTTCAGCAACGAAGAATGGTTGAGATAGATATTTTTCTATCTTTCTAGCTCTATCAACTGTAAGTTTATCCTCTTCACTAAGCTCATCCATACCAAGAATCGCGATGATATCTTGCAAATCTTTATATTTTTGAAGTACGGCTTGGACTCCACGAGCTATTCTATAGTGCTCTTCACCAAGAATTTGGGGGTCAAGCATTCTTGAAGTAGAATCTAGTGGATCAACTGCTGGATAAATACCTTTTTCAGCAATAGAACGGTTAAGAACTGTTGTAGCATCAAGGTGAGCGAAAACTGTCGCAGGCGCTGGGTCAGTAAGGTCATCAGCTGGAACATAAACAGCTTGAACTGATGTAATAGAGCCTTTTTTAGTTGAAGTAATTCTCTCTTGAAGTTTACCCATTTCACTAGCTAGTGTTGGTTGATAACCAACCGCACTTGGAATACGACCAAGAAGAGCTGACATTTCTGAACCTGATTGAGAGAAACGGAAGATGTTATCAATAAACATAAGAACATCTAGTCCCATCTCATCACGGAAATATTCAGCCATTGTAAGACCAGTAAGAGCAATACGGTTTCTTGCCCCTGGTGGTTCACTCATTTGTCCGTAGCATAGAGCAACTTTATCCAAAACGCCAGATTCTTTCATCTCGTTATAAAGGTCATTACCCTCTCTTGTTCTTTCACCAACACCAGCAAATACTGAGTAACCGCTGTGTTTGAATGCAACATTGTGGATAAGCTCCATGATGATAACTGTTTTACCAACGCCAGCACCACCAAATAGTCCGACTTTACCACCTTTTGCATAAGGAGCAAGTAAATCAACTACTTTAATACCAGTTTCAAATATTTCACTTTTTGTACTTTGCTCTTCAAAAGCTGGTGGATCTCTATGGATAGACCATTTTTTATCAAATGACTCTTCAGAGCCTTCATCTATCAAATCTCCAACAACGTTGAAAATTCTACCAAGAACTTTTTCGCCAACTGGAACACTAATAGAAGTACCAAGAGCTGTAGCCTCTAAACCTCTTGTAAGACCTTCACTCATATCCATAGCAATTGTTCTTACACGATTATCGCCAAGGTGAGCAGCAGTTTCAAGAATAAGTTTATTTGTCTTGCCTTCAACTGTAAAATTTACTTCAATAGCTTCGTTAATCTTAGGCAAGTAGTCTTTGAAATCAACATCAACTACAGGACCTATAACTTGGCTAATAATACCTTTCATTATCACTCCTTATAAAATTACTTCATACTCTCGACACCGCTTATAATCTCTATAAGTTCTGTCGTAATGCTTTCTTGTCTTGCTTTATTGTAAGCAAGTTGTAACTCTTTAACTCTAGCTTTTGCATTGTTTGTTGCATTATCCATAGCTTGCATTCTTGAGCTGTGTTCAGCTGCTAAAGAATCAACTAAAGCATAATACATACTATATTCAAAATACTTTTTCATAAGCTCATCAAGTATTTTTTCGTCATTTTCTGGCTCTATTTCGATAAGAGAGCTAGAAATGCCGACATTATCGATAGATGGAACATCAACAGGAACAATATCATTTACTCTTATTTCTTGAGAAATCATATTTTTATAACCATTGTGAACCAATATAACTTTGTCAGTTGCTCCAGATACAAAATCATTTATAGCATCGCTAATGACTTGTTGTGCTTTTTCATAAGTTGGAGCCGAGCTAACGCCTCTGTAGCTTTCTAGTATTTCTATACCTTGAAAGTTAAAAAACTCAATACCTTTTTTACCAACTGCTCTTAATCTAACTTTGATTTTTTTAGATTTATACTCTTCTATCATATTTCTTATAGTTTTGATAGTAGAGATGTTAAATCCGCCACAAAGTCCCTTATCAGCAGTAACAAAAATGATATCCACTTTTGAAACAGGAGCTTCTAAATCAAAAAATTTGCTATCTTTGCCAACTATTTTGAATTGGTTGATTTTATAAGCTATTTCGCTTATCACCTCATTTATCTTAAGAGCGTAAACACGAGAGTGACGAGCTGCTTCTTCTGCTTTTTTAAGTTTAGCAGTAGAAACAAGCTTCATCGCTTTTGTTGTTTTTTGCGTGTTTTGAACGCTCTTAATCTTCCTTTTTATATCTTTTAAATTTGACATATCTTAGCCTTATTCAGCGCTAAATGTTGCTTTAAATTCATTTAATGCTTTAATTAACATTTCCTCGATATCTTTATCAAGCGCTTTTTTAGTTCTAATTTGTTCAAAAATTTCTGGATATCTTGCTTCTATATATGGATATAGCTCAGCTTCAAATTTAGTCACAGCATTTACTGGAACATCATCAAGATATCCTTTGCTTCCTGCAAAAATTATAATAACTTGGTTTTCAACTGGAAGTGGGCTATATGGAGGTTGTTTAAGAACTTCAACCATTCTTTGACCACGCTCTAGTTGTTTTCTACTGCTCTCATCAAGATCACTTGCGAATTGTGCGAACGCTTGAAGTTCACGGTATTGAGCAAGGTCTAGTCTTAGCGTACCAGAAACTTTCTTGATAGCTTTGATTTGAGCTGAACCACCAACACGGCTTACTGAAAGACCAACGTTGATCGCTGGACGAATACCTGAGTTGAAAAGATCACTCTCTAAGAATATTTGACCATCAGTAATAGAAATAACGTTTGTTGGGATATAAGCTGAAACGTCGCCTGCTTGAGTCTCGATAATAGGCAATGCTGTAAGGCTTCCTGCTCCAAGTTTATCACTTAGTTTACTAGCTCTTTCAAGCAGTCTTGAATGTAGGTAGAAAACGTCGCCTGGATAAGCTTCACGACCTGGTGGTCTTCTTAGGATAAGTGACATTTCACGGTAAGCAACTGCGTGTTTACTCAAATCATCATAAATGATAAGTGCGTGGCGTGAGTTATCACGGAAATATTCACCCATAGTAACACCAGCATATGGAGCTAGGTATTGAAGAGCTGCAGCGTCACTTGCACTTGCATTTACTACAATTGTATAATCCATAGCACCGTATTCTTCAAGTTTTTTAACAACTTGAGCTACTGTTGATTGTTTTTGACCGATAGCGACATAGATACAAACTACATCTTGACCTTTTTGGTTGATTATAGTATCTATCGCAACTGTAGTTTTACCAGTTTGGCGGTCACCGATGATAAGCTCTCTTTGACCTCTACCGATTGGAACAAGACCATCAATAGCTTTGATACCGGTTTGCAATGGCTCATGAACTGATTTTCTAGCCATGATACCTTTTGCTTTTTCTTCAATAAATCTAGTTTCAGTAGCTTCGATAGCGCCTTTTGCATCGATTGGCTCACCAAGAGCGTTTACAACGCGACCTATCAAAGCATCGCCAACTGGAACACGAAGAAGTTTGCCAAGTCTTTTTACGCTTGAACCTTCTTTGATTTGGCTTGATTTACCAAGAACAACGATACCAACGCTGCTTTCTTCAAGGTTTAAAGCCATGCCTTTTTCGCCGCTTTCAAATTCAACCATTTCGCCAGCCATGACATTTTTTAGTCCATAAACATTTGCAACACCATCAGCGACTGATATTACTTTACCAGTTTCTTCTACATCAACGCTTAAATCGTAGTTTTCAATGCGTTCTTTGATGATACTGCTAATCTCGTCAGCTTTTAATTTTACACTCACGCTTTTACTCCTTATTAAATTGCTTTTAAAATATATTCGCTCATTTGAGCTTTAAGTCTATCTATAGAGAAACTAACCTCTACTCCTAAATCATCTAACTCTATTTTTATTCCATTGTAATCGTTTTTAATCTTTTCAAAATCTATTTTTGATCCAAATTTAGAAGAGAATTTTTCTTCCAACTGAGCTTGTTGATTTTGATTTAATTCAAAGCTACCAGATATTAAGCCCGTAAAAGCATTATCTCTGATTGATTTTTGATATGAGAATTCTTTTGAAATTTCTGGTATTAAAGCAAGTCTTTTATTGTCTCCTAATAAAGATATAAAACTGCGAATTTTATCAGAACCATTATCTAATAAAGAATATACAAAATTTGCCTTTTTAGCTCCATCTATATCTGGAGAATCAAGTATAACTTTAAGTTTTTCTATCTTAAAAGCCGATGCAAGAGTCACTAAAGCACTCTCTACTCTATCAAATTCATCAGAATTTAGACTAGCGATTAGAGCTTTTACATATTTTTTAGCTACTACTTCTTTCATTAACTAACCTTTTTTAGTACTAAATTTACAAACTCATTTTGATCAATCTTAAGAGTATCACCAGCAAATACCTCTTCTAAGACTTCATTTACAACGCTTCTAACAATCTTTCTCTCTTCAAAAGATTTTTGCTCTTCAAAAGATTTTTCTAAAAGATTTAGCTCGTTTTGAGCTTCAGCATTTATTTTAGCTACCAAATGCTCAGCCTCTTTTTTTGCAGTTTGTATAAGCTCATTAGCGTTTGATTTTGCTTCTTCTACTTTTCTTAGAGCATCTTCTCTTTGAGCTTTAGAAGCACGAAGTTTATCTTGGATAGACTCTAGTCTTGCTGAGATTGAGTTTATTCTGCCTTTGTAAGCATTTTTTACAGGTTCTGCTATAAGATAGTACAAAATACCAGCAAAAATAACAAAGTTGATGGTTCTAGCAACTATGTCATAATCAGGCTCACCAGCTGGAGTAGATGCGAACATAAAAGCAGGAACTAATAGCAATGATAAATATTTTTTCATTTTAATCCCTTACATTCTTGATAGTTTAGCACTAAGGCTGCTTTTAAACTCTGGAAGTTTTTCTAAAAGCATACTTTTTAGCTCAGCCTTTTTGCCTGCTAACTCTTTTGCAAAAAGCTCATAATCGGATTCTAAAGCATCTTTTTTTGCTTGAACTTTTTTAGCAGCCTCTTCTTTAGCCAAGCTTGAAGCTGCTTGCTTTATAGAATTTGCTTCATTTCTTGCCTCAAGTATTATTTTATCAACTTCTGCTTTGCACGCTCCAACGTCGCTAGCATTTTTACTTGCGCTCTCTTCATCTTGTTTTATTGATGTATTTCTGTCATCAATAAATTTTAAAAGAGGCTTGTACAACATAGAATTTAGAACAAAAATCAGTCCTAAAAAAATCACAACCGTAACTAAAAGCAACGGTAGATCAATTTGTAACATTAAATCTCCTTAATAATTTCGTCAACAAATGCAATATTAGGTGAGTATTTTACAATATTAAATACTAAAATTTACTGAATTTTTTCAATTATTTTTATCAATGTACTAATTTCTTCAGTATTCTTTATATTTAATATAATCTTTTTGCCATTTATTTGGCAATCTAAACCAATATTTTTTATTTTATCTTTTAGCAAATTTAAACCATCACTGTAATCTTGTTCGGCTTTTGAAATGTTGGCTGGTTTTTGATCTTTGCTCTTTAGTCTTTTTACCAAATTTTCAGTATCACGCACATTTAGTCTTTGACCGACTATGGTATCGACGATCATTTTTTCATCATTTTTTTCAAGACCGACAATGATTTTAGCGTGACCTTGAGTTATTTTGCCATCTTCAATTAGCTTTTTTGTGCTTTCATCTAAATTTAGCAAACGAAGCGTGTTTGTGATCTGTGTTCTACTTTTTTTGATGATATTTGCTAGGGCTTCTTGAGTTATTTTGTACTCATCAATAAGCTCTTTATATGAGTTTGCAAGCTCGATTGGGCTTAGGTTTTCTCTTTGGATATTTTCGATTAGCGCAAGTTCGCGTAAATTTTGATCTTCTAAATTTGCAACTATTGCCTTTATGCTATCTCTTCCAAGAAGTTTTGTAGCCCTAAATCTACGCTCGCCAGCTATCAAAGTATATCCGCCATTTGAGCTTTTAACGACGATGATAGGTTGGATAAGTCCGTGTTTTTCTATACTAGCAGATAGCTCATTTAGAGCTTCTTCATCAAAGTGCTTTCTTGGTTGGTATGGATTTGGAGTTATTTTTGAAATTTCTATATCTGCTATAAGGTCTTTGTTTAACTCTTTATCATAAGCATTTTCCACATCTTCAAGTATCGCGCTGAGTCCTCTTCCTAGTGCCATTTTTACCCCATTATCGAATAAGCTAAATTCTGATACGCCACACTACCGCTTGATTTTATGTCATATAAAATAACTGGTTTTCCAAAGCTTGGACTTTCAGCTAGTTTGACATTTCTTGGTATGATGACAAATCCTTCATCTGAATTTGCTTTAAAAAGCTTGTTTTCAAAGTGTTTTTTGAGATCAGCGACGGTTTCTTTTGATAAGTTGTTTTGCGCACTATACATTGTAGGCAAAAAGCCTTTAATGGTTAGTTTTGGGTTTATTGATTTTTTTATAACCTTTATAGTATTTAAAATTTGTGCCAAACCTTCCATCGCATAAAACTCACACTGAATCGGTATAATAACGCTATCGCTAGCACTAAGTGCATTTATAGTAAGACTTCCAAGAGCTGGTGGACTATCGATAATCAAAAAATCATAATCATCTCTAAGCTCGGCTATTTTATTTTTCAAAATTGCTTTATAATCTTTATTTTGTTCGTTAAACTCTTGCTCGATTCCTACTAGACCGATATTTGATGGTGCTAGATGAAGAGTTGATATCTCAGTTTTTAGTATGATTTCACTAAGTTTTTTTCTACCAGTTAGTACGTGATAGATGTTAAACTCATAATCACTTCGGCTAAATCCCAAACCAGTTGTCGCATTGGCTTGTGGATCTATATCTACTAGAAGGACTTTTTTTTCAGCTACTGCTAAAGAAGCAGCCAAATTTACAGCAGTCGTTGTTTTTCCTACGCCACCTTTTTGGTTGGCAATGGTTATAACTTCACTCATCTTAAAGAATATACCTTTTTATTATTTATCATTATCGAGCCGTCCTCTAGCAAAATAGCGTCTTTAAGACTTACTGGCTCTCCACCAATATGAGCATCAAATACCTTGGATTTGTCAAATTCTATCAAATATTTGCTAAAAATTTGCTTCCACGAAAAGCCTAAATTTAAATACTGAATAAATCCATTTACAATATTTTGTGGTGAAGTTTCGATATCTAGGACGTTTGCAAAGCTCGGAGAGTTTTTTAAATTTATCCCAATTCCGCAAATATATACATTTTTTATTTTAGTTGTTATCACTCCACCGATTTTTTTGTCACCTAAATAAAAATCATTCGGCCATTTGAGCCAAAGCTTGGAGCCACAGCTCTTTAAATATTCGCTCATCAAAGCCGCAAAATATATGCTAGCTGAAGCTGGTTTTAGGTCACTTGGCAATGAATTTTCATCAACGCAAAAGCTAAAATACAGATTCCCCTCTTTGCTTTCCCACTCATTTCCACGACTTCCAACGCCGTTTGTTTGGACTTTTGCAACTAGTGCAAATGGTGGATTTATCGCTCCGCTTCTCACAGCGCCGATAAGCTCATCTTGCGTTGAAACGCAACTCTCAACAAAACTTACTACCAACGCTTAGCCTTTTTCCATTTATATAATCTTTTGCTTTTAGCTCTTTTTTGCCCGGCTCTTGAATGGATTTGATTTTGATAGATTTTTTAGCACAAGCCACGACAAATCCATCATCGCTGATAGCTAAAATCTCTCCAGCGTTTCCATTTAAATTTGATATTTCTAAAGAAGTGATTTTCGTGCCATTAGCTAAAAACACTCCAGGCCAAGGATAAAAAGCTCTAAATTTAGTCCAAATTTCATCCCCGCTTAGCTCAAAGTTTATAAGCCCGTTTTCTTTTTTGATTTTGCCACATTTTGAGCTTAGAGCATTAAACTGCGAAACTCCATTGATTTCATCAAATTTATCCAAAGTTTTTATGGTTAGCTCTGCTGCCATTTTAGAAAGCTCATCAAAAAGCTGCGAAACACAAAACCCACTAATATCCAAAACGCTAAAGCCCAGCATATCGCCATCATCGAGTCCCACGCCCATTCTCATGGCAGTTACTCCACTAAATTTTTCATTTTTTAAAATGGCTTCTTGAATCGGACTAGCACCTCTAAATTTAGGCAAGATTGAAGCGTGTAAATTTATACAAGGCGCAATCTCTAAAATATTTTTAGGCAAAATCTGACCATAAGCTGCAACCACGATAAAATCAGGTTTAAGTGAGCAAATTTGAGTATAAACTTCATCATTTTTTAAATTTAACGGCTGAAAAATTGGAGTTTTGTAGCCGTTTTCAAGCATAAATTTTTTCACATCGGGTGGGGTTAAAACCATTTTTCTGCCAACTGGTTTGTCTGGCTGAGTAAAAACTCCTACGACTTCATAATTAGATCTAAAAAGCCTTTTAAGTATGGTAGTTGCGTAATCAGGCGTCCCCATAAAAACGATTTTTTTCACTTTTTACCTTTAAAAATCGTACCGCCAATTTGGTTGTCATTTAACAAAAACTCTCTAGCCACGCTAAGATCAAATCCACTAGCTAAAAACATATCTTTGCCGTTTTGCATCAAAAACGCGGCAGCTTGGAGCTTCGTCGTGATGCCACCAGTTCCATGTGAGCTGCCTACTTCACTTCTGTTTTCTTGCTCTTCTTGGCTGAGTTCATGGACGACTGGGCGGATTTTTGCGTTCTTATTAGTGCGTGGATCGCTGTCATAATATCCATCAATATCGCTTAAAATCACTAGCAAATCAGCATCGAAATAAAACGCGACCGAGCTTGAGAGTCTGTCATTATCGCCATATAAAATTTCGCTGATCGCCACTGCGTCGTTTTCATTTATGATAGGGATTATTTTATTTGCTAAAAGCCCATTGACGACATTTAGCGCATGATTTGTCTTTTTTCTTGAGTCAAAATCCGCAGCAGATAAAAGTAATTGCGCTGCTTTTTTGTCCCATTTTGCAAGCGTTCGGCTGTAGATTTCCATCAAATACGGCTGACCTATGGCTGAGAGGATTTGCTTGTTTATGACTGTAGTTCTTGGCAAATCGAGCTTAGTCTGACCAGTGCTGATAGCCCCAGAGCTTACCAAAATCACTTCAAATTTATCGCTTAAATCACTTAAAAATTCGCACAGCCCTGCAACTCGTTTTTCACTGATAGTGTGGTCGTCGCTGATGACGTGAGAGCCGACTTTGATGACGATTCGTTTCATTTGTAATTTTACCTTAAATTTAGAGATAAGTTGGTAATTATACTATTTTGCTACTTAAATTTAAGAGGTTTTGTTTTATTAAAATTCCAAATATATATAATGCATTCAGTGCATAATATTGGATAATTTTTGAATACACATGATAAATTAGCCCAATTTTGGGCTAATTTACTCACCTTTTATAATCTCCAAAAGTCCAAATTTTAACTCTTTTAGATTTTCATTTGTTACGCTTGATATTGGCATGACAAAAAATGGTTTTGTATGGTCGTATTCATAGATTTTTTGTTTGGTTTCCAAGCCAAATTCAGCCAAAAACTCTTCTATTTTTTGCTCGGCGTCACTGCTAGCATCAAGCCTTGTTAAGGCAATAGCAAAGTCACGTTTAGCTAAATTTGGAGAGAATTTTTCCACTTCGCTTTTGAGCGTTTCAAACTGCTCTTTAAGCGAGCGATAATTTGCCAAATCTATCATATAAAGCAAAACTTTTGTTCGCTCAATGTGCTTTAAAAACTTAATTCCAAGCCCTCTACCGTCGCTAGCACCTTCGATAATGCCAGGAATATCTGCCATGATAAATCCGCTAAACTGATCGACTTCGACAAGACCTAGCTTTGGGGTAAGTGTGGTAAATTCATAGTTTGCGATCTGAGGTTTAGCATTTGAGATAGCTGAAATCAAAGTTGATTTGCCGACATTTGGAAATCCAACAAGTCCTACATCAGCGATAAGTTTTAGCTCAAGACGGATATTTTTGCTCTCACCTGGAAGTCCTGGTTGGGCTTTGGTTGGAGCTTGATTTACGCTGGTTTTGAAGTGAACATTGCCAAGACCACCTTTTCCGCCACTCAAAAATAGCTCTTTTTGTCCCTCACTAGTCATATCCAAGAGAAGCTCATTTGTATCAGCGTCATAAACAGCAGTTCCAGGAGGAACGATGAGCTCTAGATTGTCGCCTTTGCGTCCAGTCATGTTGCGTGGAAGTCCAGGCACGCCGTTAGCGGCTTTCATGGCTCTTTTGCCTTTATAATTGGCTAAAGTATGTGTGTTATTATCTACGATGAAATAAACATCGCCACCATTTCCACCATCGCCACCGTCTGGCCCACCAAGTGGAACGTGTTTTTCACGGCGAAAACTAGCACATCCAGGACCGCCTTTTCCACTACTTACACTAAAACTTGCGCTATCTACGAACATCTGTTTTCCTTAATACTTTGGAGAATTATAATAAAATTTTGATTAAATTTAAATAGAAGAGGAGAAGCCCTAAGAGTAGGGCTATAAAAATTAAGCTGCTGGATAAACAGAAACTTTCTTTCTGTCTTTGTCTTTTCTTTCGAATTTTACAAATCCATCAACAAGTGCGAATATAGTATGGTCTTTGCCCATGCCTACATTGTTACCTGGATGTGTTGCAGTTCCTCTTTGGCGGATAATGATATTTCCAGCTCTTACAAACTCACCACCGAATTTTTTAACACCTAAGCGGCGACCTATACTATCACGGTTATTTTGGGTTGAACCTTGACCTTTTTTGTGTGCCATTCTTTACTCCTTAGGCTTTTATACTTGCAACTTTAACGCGAGTGTATTGTCTTCTAAAACCGCGTTTTAATTTTGAGTCTTTACGTCTGCGTTTTTTGTAGATAACAACTTTTTTGTCTTTACCTTCGCAAACTACTTCTAAGACGACTTTTGCACCCTCAACAAATGGTGCACCTACCTTTAAACTGCCGTTATTTACTGCTAAAACTTCAGTAACTTCGACACTTGCTTTTGCTTCAGCGTCAAAATGGTCTAAATTTAGGAAGTCGCCCTCGCTAACTTTATACTGTTTTCCGCCGTGTTTGATAATCGCGTACATCAAACTATCCTTTATAAATTTGGTAGACCAACAAGCATTTCTAAATTTAAAATAGAGAAAATTTTGGGAGCTTATTTGGCTATGAAACGTGGATTATACTCAAATTTGCATAAATTTAAGTTGAAATTATATATAAGATTGTTAATAAATTTGAATTTTGAATATAAAAACTATGAGAAAAACTCTCCGTAAAGGAGAGTTTGAGAATTATAGTTCTGGTTTTGGAGTAGCTGAAGTACTTCTTGGGAACATTGGGTAAGTAACTTTTGGCATTGTACCAGTTAGTGAGTTCAAGAAAGTTACGATGCTTGCAGCTTCTGCGTCACTTATCTCGATACCAAGTTGAACGCTACCCATAGTTTTAACTGCTTCTTCAAGTGACCATATAGCACCATTGTGGAAGTATGGAGCAGTTTCAGTTACGTTTCTTAGAGTTGGAGTTTTAACCATTCCATTTGCATCACCTTTGAAATCTCCGATGTTTGCGAATTGGTATTTTCCAGCAACTTCAAATGCTTGCATAGTACCACCAAGATTTACACCAGTATGGCAGCTTACACAGCCTTTGTCTATGAATAATTTTAAACCAGCTTTTTCAGCTTTGTTTAGAGCTTTTGTATCACCTTTTAGGAATTTATCAAATTTCGATGGAGTAAGAAGTGTTCTTTCAAATGCTGCGATTGAGTCAGCTATGTTGTCGAATGTAACACCTTCGTTGCCATAAACTTTTTTGAACTCTGCAACATACTCTGGCAAAGAAGCGATTCTTTCAACAGCTAGTTTAGCTGGAGTTGCCATTTCTGGTTCAGCTTCGATTGGTCCTTTTGCTTGATCAACTAAAGTCATAGCACGGCCATCCCAGAATTGTGTTGTATTTAATACTGAGTTATAAACTGTTGGTGAGTTTAGGTGATGTGGGTTAGCAGTCCATTTGTGACCAACTGCAGCAGCTACACCGTCAGTACCGCCAAGACCTAGGTTGTGGCAAGTATTACAGCTGATGATACCGCTTTTTGAAAGACGTGGCTCAAAATAAAGTTTTTTACCAAGTTCAGCTTTAGCTTCAGTATAAACGTTTGGTTTAACACCAATTTCTTTAAGCATTGCATCAACTTGTTTTTGGTCGCTTGGAAGTGCTATTAGGCCTGAATTTTTTGCCTCTTTTAATAAATCAGCATCGCTTACAGCAAACATTGAGCTTGCAAGTAAAACAGAACCTAAAAATAGTACAGAACTTTTCATCATTTCTCCTTCGGTGATAAAATATAAGTGAAATGATATACTAATTAAAATTAAATTTAAATAAATTTTATTGTTAATAAAATATTATTAACAACTATATTTTTAATCTTTGTGTGACATTATAACAATATCTTATAGTCATTAGGAGAGTATTTATCCCTTTATTACTATTTTACGAACTCAGATTTTTTATAAAAAAAATAATATAAATTTTTTTTATAAAAATACTTAAAGGAAATTTCTTTTAATTTTGTTATATTTTTATGAAAATTTTAATAAATCTGATAAACGCTTGCCATAATAAACAAGAAAATAAAGCTAATAAGTAAGCGAATTTAGATGTTTTGAAATTTTCATATTTGATTTTTGCTAAGTTTTTTAACTTTTTTAAATAGATTATTTACCAAATTTACAAAGAATATTATGAATTAAATTTAGCCCTCAAAACGAGGGCTAAAGGATTAAACAGTGGTTAAAAACCTGTGTTTTTTATCATTACTCTTTTACGATATACGTTTGACACTTCAGCAGCATCTCCGACTAAAAGAGCATTTGTCGCACAAACAGCCGCACACATAGGCACTTTGCCCTCAGCTATGCGGTTTTGACCGTATAAGTGGCGTTCAGATTCGCTATTTGTCTCTTCTGGACCGCCTGCACACATAGTACATTTATCCATCTCGCCTTTGATACCAAAAGCTCCGTCTCTTGGGAACTGAGGCGCACCAAACGGACAAGCGTACAAGCAATATCCACATCCTATGCACTTGTTTTTGTCATGTAAAACAATGCCGTCTTCTCTGATGTAGAAGCATTTAACAGGGCAAACTTGAGCGCAAGGCGCGTCGGTGCAGTGTTGGCAAGCTATCGTACTTGATACTTCTTTGCCCTCCACACCGTCATTTAGCGTGATGACCTTACGGCGATTTATACCTACTGGAACCTCATGCGCTGAGCTACAAGCAACTTGACAAGCAAAACAGCTTATACATCTGTTTTTATCTACATAAAATTTCATTCTAGCCATTACTTATCTCCTTGCTTATTTCTCATCAAAGAATGATGTTTTAAACATACTTTGGTCCTCGCATCTTTCTATACGACAAAGTCCAGCATTGAACTCAGAAATCTGAGTAACGATGTCAAATCCATAGTTTGTGACGGTGTTTGAACTCTCACCTATAGTGTATGGTTTTGTACCTTCTGGATATCTTGCACTTATATCGATGCCTTGCATAACGCCCGCAAAGTTGTATGGCAAGCAAAGTCTATCTGGTGTAACGCTGTTTGAATGGATACATTTGACTTTGATCTTTGTGCCTTGAGGAGCGTGTATCCACATCATCTCACCATCTTGTATGCCGTGTTTTAGAGCAAGCTCTGGATTTACATGAGCGAACATATCTGGCGTGATATGAGCTAGATATTTACTTGTTCGCTCAAGCATTCCTGCACCACTTAAATTTACCAAACGCATAGAACTCATGATAATAGGGAATTCCTTGCTCCAATCTTTTGCGTTTTGCTCAGTTTTATACTTAGTTGCGACACGGAAATTCTTAGCTTGATCATCAAATGTAGGGTATTTTTCTACTAGATCTTGACGTGGAGAATGGATAGGTTCTCTGTGTTTTGGATACTGATCGACAAACTCCCATACAATCGCTCTTGCTCTTGCATTTCCACAAGGGCTAACGCCTGCTTCTTCGCATTTTTTAAGGATAATTCCACTGTAATCCATGCTCCAGCTATCGCCCATTTGAGCTTTTTCTTCAGCGCTAAGTGTGATACCAAGGACTTTTTCTATATTGGCTTTTGTGATTTGTGGGTAGCCACCTTTTACTTTTGATCCTGCTATCGTAATGCTCTCATCAGCTAACTGACTAACACCATTATGCTCAAGACCAAAACGATTTCTAAAGCCCATACCGCCTTTCCAAACTGGTTTTGTGATATCATACATTATCGGTGTGCCTGGGTGATTTTTGTTCCAGCAAGGCCATGGAAGACCATAATACTCACCAGCAACTGGGCTGCCTGGTTTTCCCATTAATGTATCTGGATCAAAATTTTGCCAGTTTTCTTGATGCTTTCTAAGGCGATCTGCTGTTCTACCGACGTTTCCGATGCTTTGAGTTGTTCTTGCTATCTCATTTGTAGCATCATCTGGCCAAGTGAAGCTATCTTTTACTTTAACTATCTCACCGCCACGAGCTTCCATCATCATACCCTTGACATACTCATCATAAAAGCCAAATTTCTTAGCAAATTCCATCATTATTTCATGATCTTGTTTTGCTTCATAAATTGGAGGTATGACTTGAGTTCTCCACTGCGCTGAACGGTTTGTCGCACTTACGTAGCCTTCACTTTCAAACTGAGTAGAGGCTGGAAGTATGTAAATTCCATCTTTTCTATCGCTTAAAACCGCTACTTCATTGACAAAAGGCTCAACTACAACAAGCATATCTAGCTTGTCTATCGCCTCTTGAATTTTAGTAAGTTGGCTCATAGATGTTATACCAGTTCCTTGTACCCAAAGAACTCTTAAATTTCCACTTGAAAATGTATTTTCTTCTTTTAAGACACCTTGCCACCATTTTGAAAGTGAATAACCCTTTTCATTTCTCCAGTTTCTATCTTCTGGATTTTTTGGATCGTGATAGAAATATTGTTTAAATTTAGTACCTTTTACATCTTCGCCAAGCTTGTCTCTAGGCTCTTTTACACTTGTTGCGAAACGTTTTACAAACTCGTCGTAATCTTGCCCCCAACCCTTACAAAAATGTTTCCAAGCTCCGTCACTCAAACCATAATATCCAGGAAGTGAGTCTGCAAGGTTATTCATATCTGTTGCACCTTGGACATTGTCGTGACCACGAATGATGTTACATCCACCACCTGCTTTGCCGACATTTCCTAAAACAAGTTGCAATAATGCCCAAATTCTTGTATTTGAGCTACCTACTGAGTGCTGAGTAACGCCCAAAGCCCAAGCCAAGGTCGCTGGTTTAGCAGTAGCAAATACACGAGTTACTTCTTGTAATAAATCTGCTGGAACGCCAGTTACATCTGCTGTTTCTTCAGGAGTCCATTTTGCTGCTTCAGCTTTTAGAGTTTCTACTGAATAAGCACGGTTTTTGATCATCTCTTTATCTTCCCAACCATTTTTGAAGATAAGATGAAGCATACCATAAGCCAAAGCTATATCTGTTCCTGGTCTTAAACGAACGAAATAGTCTGCTTTTGCAGCTGATTTTGTATAAACTGGATCTACGACTATAAGTTTACAATTATTTCTATCTTTTGCTTGAAGCATGTGTTTAAATCCGATTGGATTTGCAACTGCTGAGTTCGCACCTACTAGAAATATTGCTTTTGAATTTGATGTCACGTCACCGAAGTGATTTGTCATTGCGCCATAACCCCAAGTATTGGCCACACCGGCCACTGTTGCGCTATGTCAAATACGTGCTACGTGATCTATATTATTAGTACCCCAAAAGGCTGCGAATTTTCTAAAATAAAATGCTTGTTCGTTGCTAAATTTAGCTGATCCAAGGAACTCAACTGAGTCTGGTCCATCTTCTTTTCTGATTTCAAGCATTTTGTCGCCGATCTCATTGATAGCTGTTTCCCAGCTGATTCTTTCCCATTTTCCATTTACTTTTTTCATTGGAAATTTGATGCGTTGTTTTGATTTTGTAAGATCGATTTGATCTATACCTTTACAGCAGTGGCTTCCTTGAGATATCGGATTATCTATCGCCATATCTTGTCTTAGCCAAACGCCGTCTTTAACCTCAGCTTCTATACCACAACCTGCCGAACAAATAGAACAAACTGTTCTAACTTTTTTTGAGCCAGGGAATGGGTTTTTTATCTCTTCATTTGTAGCAGTTCTTAAGGTATCATTTTCCTTGCCAAATGCCATAGTGCTTCCAGCACCAAGAGCAGCTAGCTTCAAAAATGAACGTCTGCCGATGTGAGCTTCACTCATTTTTGCCCTTTCTAATACGCTATTTTATAGTATTTATTCCAAGCTTCACTTTTATAGTAAAGCACCTCTTTTTTCTTGCTTTTGCCGCTGACTACGCCATTAGCATCTTGCTCGCTGTAAGTTTTGCTACTAGCTAAAGCATTTGTCGCTACAACGCCAGCACCAGCAATAGCGCCGACTTGCAATGCTTTTTTAAGGAATTCTCTACGATTTTCCACAGTCGATCCTTTCATAAAGTAATTTATATTTTACTTTTGTTTACGCTTTATTTTACTTTAAATCAAATCAAGACTTCATAACAACTTTTAGTTAATAATATATTTTTATTTTACCTTAAAAATATATTAAATTATATTTTTGTGAATTCATCCCAATTTATCTTGCTTTTTTGTGTTGGCATTTTTGTTTGATATGGTTTTTTATTTAGAGAAATTTCAGCCATACTTTGCTCAAAAACTGGAGCTTTTAGCCCTAAAACTGAGCGTTCTAAAGCTATAAAATTTGCAAATATATTTATATATGCTTTGAAAAACACAGCCTTTTTATGCTCGCTCATCATCTTTATAAACTCATCACAAAAGTCATTTATCAGACTCTCAAAAAGCTCTCTTGAAAGTGCCAAATCCTCTTTTAAAAGTGTAGACATAAGCTTAAATATAAAACCTAAATAATCCTCACTAACCTTACAATTTTGAGAATCTCTTCTAAATTTGGTTCTTTTTAAGATTTCTATAACCTTAAGGCGTTTTTCTCCATCATCCCTACCCTCAGCGTAAAAACTAGCCGTGAGCGGAACATTGATGTAGCTTAAATCAAACAAAACAGCGTTTTGCTCCTCTTTAAATTTCGCAAAATCAAAGCTCAAAATCGTCTCAAAATCAGCAATATTTGAGCTATCAACTGGGCTTGTTGATAGATATTTTACCTGCTCTATAAATTTATCAAAGTTCGCACTATCTTCATCATAAAACAAAGGATATGCCAAAAACTCGTAATAATAACTTCTTGCAATATCTAAATCACTCATCAAAATCTCCATTTTCAATTTGTTTTTTCAGCATCAATTTGGCCTTGCACTCACCACAACAATAAAGCGTTTTGAGCTTGTCTGGGTCGCTTGCAAAGCTCGCTTCTAGCAGTGTGGCGATCTTTTTTACAGATTTTACAGTAGCAAACTCTTTGCCGCATTCCACGCATTTAAAAAGCTCATCTTGAGCTAATGTTTGATACTCAAAATAGCTCTTTTTAAGCTCCATGCCATCTCTTATGACCTTGATAGTTTCACTCTCAGCACAGCTCGTTTCACAGTATCCACAAGTAGTGCAAAGTGAGGCGTTAAATTTAATAGAATTATCACTTTTATCAGCGTATAATGCCCCCACGTTACAAGCTCCCACGCATGATAGACAAAGCGTGCAACTATCAGTATTTATCTCGACTTTTCCATATCTTACAAGCTCCCCACAACCAGTCTTGCCATAATCTTCATCTTTTATCATATTTAAGAGATATTTTGCGAAAATTTCACGTTTTTTTAGATTATAAAAGTTTATTTCTTGCTTGCTTGCTTCTATAAAACCGGCTAAATTTAAAGCTTCATTTAGTGAGCTTAAATCATTTGCTTTATATACTGATTTTGTTTGGTATATTTTTTCATAAATTTCATTTACTAAATTTAGCGCCTCATTAAGTGGTGGCATAAATTCTTTACCATACAAAACTACGCTAGCCCCACTCGTGCAAACTAGCTCCATTAGATGTTCGTGACTTAAGAAATTTAGCGATTTTACAAAAAGCGGCAAGACATTTGGCTTCAAATTTACATCCAAACTTTCAAGCTCCACGCTATCATCAACGACTAAGATTATGCTATCTTTATACAGCTCCAAAACCTCGCCAAACGCCCTTCTTGGTATAAAATTAAAGTCCAGCGATCCACTTGGACATACGCTCACACAGGCTCCGCATGATACGCAGTCGATGTGTGAAAAGACAAGCTCTTTTGTCTCGTCGTTTTTCATGATAGCTACAGTCGGGCAGACATCCACGCACTTAGCACAGTGCAATGTTCTCCTGCCTTTGTACTGACAGATATTTGCGTCATAGTCAATAACTCGCTTGTAGTTATAAACTGGACTTACACTATTTACTAAGCTTAAAATCTCATCGCTAGCCAAATTTGCCGCCTCAAAGCAGCCACTTTGCCTAAGCATATAATCTTTTGCATTTTTAACAAGCAAAATGCTAAAATCTATCTCAAATTCATCATTATCTCTTAGCACTACAGCCAATAATTCGCCTATCTCACCGTAGATAAATTTAATCTCATTATGGCTTAGTTTGATGACTTTAAATCCATTTTGGGCTAGCAAGCTCACAGCCTCGCTCTCATCATTATCACTCACAAACAAAATATTTTTGCCGATTTCCTTAGCCAAATCCACGTCCATACTCAGATCAAATCCACTTGCTCTAGCCTCATAAATCTTAAGAGTGTTTTTTGACTTTACAAGGGCGTTTTCAGTGCTATTTTTAAGATAAAAATTTATCTCTTTCGCATAAATTTCAGCATTTAGCTTTGGAGAATTTGACACCAAATATCTATCATTTGTGGCTAAATTTAAACTCTCAATGCTATCGTCTAAAGGTATTTCATCACTGTTTTCATTCAAAAATGCAAACTCACGCATCACTTTCCTTAATTATCGAAATGTAACCTATTTTACATTTATTTATATTAATTATAACTGACGATTTTATACTAATCTTTCTATGAAAAGGAAAAACAAAAGTAAAAAATGTTATACTTAAATTAACCTTTTTAATGGAAAAATTATGCAAGTAAAATTACCAAAAATAGACAAAATACCAAAACTTGAGATTTTTAAAAATTGTTTTGTTCCAGCTCTTTTGCAAATCTCAAAAGACGTCATAAACGAAGCTAGAGAGACCAAAAAGCAAATCTCGCAAGATGAAATCATCAAACTAATCAAAGCAGAGTATAATAAATTTGACGCTCTTAAAACAAAACCGCTTATAAATGCAACCGGGGTTGTCATTCACACAAATTTAGGTAGAAGTCCGCTAAAAGCTGAAATTTTTGAGAAAATTTTACCTCAAATTTGCTCATACTCAAATCTCGAATACAGCACAAATGGCGGCAAAAGAGGCGACAGATACGCCTACACAAGCGAGCTTCTAAAGCTTCTTAGTGGATGTGAGGACGCTCTTGTAGTAAATAACAATGCGGCGGCTGTGTTTTTGGTGCTAAACACATTTGCTAAAGGCAAAGAAGTCATCGTCAGTCGTGGAGAGCTAGTAGAGATTGGCGGAAGCTTCCGCGTGCCTGAGGTGATGAATGAAAGTGGTGGCATCTTAAAAGAGATAGGCACAACAAACAAAACCCACCCAAAAGACTATGAAAACGCTATCAATGAAAACTCAAAAATGATTCTTAAGGTGCATAAATCAAACTACGATATAGTCGGATTTAGCAGTGAAGTTGGGATTGATTTTATCTCAAATTTAGCCCACGAAAAAGAGCTTTTAAGCTACTATGACCTTGGCAGTGGATATGCTAGCGAGCTGCCTTTTAGCCTTGGCAAAGATGAGCCAAATATCAAAAAAATCCTCCAAAGTGGCGTTGATTTAGTGAGTTTTAGTGGGGATAAGCTTTTTGGTAGCGTTCAGTGTGGGATAATTTTAGGCAAAAAGGAGTTGATCGCTAAGCTCAAATCAAATCAGCTTTTGCGTATGCTACGAGTGGATAAAATCACGCTTGGTGTGCTAAATGAAACGCTAAAAGCGTATTTGAATAAAGAATTTAACAAAATTGCGATAATGGAGCAAATTTACAAAAGCACTGATGAGCTTGAAAATATGGCAAAAACGGTGAAAAATAGCATAAATTTACCTTGCGAGATTGTGCATTCCACAACGATTTTAGGCGGTGGAACTATGCCAAATAAGCACTATCCCACAACCACACTTAGCTTTAGTGGAAATGCGAACCAAAATGAGGCTAAATTTAGACAAGCTGGCATTATTGGCAGGATAGAAAATGGCGAATTTATGCTTGATTTTCGCTCTATTTTGAGCTCAGATTTACCAAATTTAATATCAATATTAAAGGCGATGCATGACTAATCTAATAATCGGAACTTCAGGTCACATAGATCATGGCAAAACAGCCTTAATAAGGGCATTAAACGGCTTTGAAGGAGATAAGACAAAAGACGAGTTAGAGCGTGGAATTACCATAGATCTTAGCTTTTCTCATCTCCAAAATGAGGATACAAATATAGCTTTCATCGACGTCCCAGGACATGAAAATTTAGTCAAAACAATGATAAGTGGCGCGTATGGATTTGATGCTTGTATGCTGGTTGTGGCTAGCAATGAGGGTATAAAAGCCCAAACAAAAGAGCATATCGAAATACTAAATTTACTTGGCGTTAAAAACATCATTTTAGTCATCACAAAGTGTGATTTATCAAGCAAATCTGAGCAAATTTCACTACAAGAAAATATTTTTGAGCTGATAAAAGAATACCCAAATTTAAGCATTTATGAGACGTTTTTTGTAAGTATAAAAGACGAAAATAGCATAAATGAGCTAAGGAATTATCTCTTTACTCTAAAACCAAAATTTCACGATGAAAGCACTATTTTTAGGTACTACATCGATAGGGTTTTTAGTCTCAAAGGTCACGGCACGATCGTCACAGGATCAGTCATCTCTGGCGTTTTAAAAGCCGGCGAAAAGATTTTAAATCTAGATCTAGGCGAGACTTTCACGGTTCGCTCTATCCAGATCCACGACCAAAACGTAAGCATAGCCACGCCGCCAAACAGAGTAGCAATAAACCTAAGTGGCAACAAGCTAGACAAGATCCAAAAGGGGCAAATTCTAAGCAAAAAAGGCTTTTGGCGCAGATTTAACCAAATCGATGCTAAGGTCAGCTCAAGCTTGCTTAAGCACGGCGATGAAGTGCTATTTTGCGTGGGTTCAGCGCAGTTTAAAGCTAAAGCTGTAAATTTAAAAGATGATTTTTGGACGTTTAAATTTAGCCAAAATGTCTTTTTGCAATTCAAAGAAAAATTTATCATCTTGCAAAATAACCATGCCATAGGCGGCGGCGAGGTTTTGAGCTCAGTTTTGGAGCCACTTAAAAAAGAGCAAAAGATTGAGCTTTTAAAAGCCCTTAACAAAAATGATTTTGAAACGGCATTTTTAATGCTGGCAAAAGTCCATAAACACGGCTTTGGACTAATCTCAGCAGTGCAAAGATTTGCCTTAAGCACTACTGAAGCCCTGCAAATCGCTCACAAGCTTGAAGGCCTATTTATCGATGATGAGATCGCTTGTATCTACTCGCAAGACGCACTTTTGGACATTAAAAAATTTATAGAGTTTTTGATACACAAAAACCCAAACGCGCTTTTTTCGCCAACTAGCATAAACTTAAAGCTCACGTGGGCTTCGGTTCCACTTATTGAAGTTGTTTTAAATGATTTAGAACAAAGCAAAATCGTGCAAAAAAACGGTGGAATTTACGCCAAATTTGGAGCTGATTTTGACAAGCTAAACGAAAATGTGGTCGATCAAATTTACAACATTTTGTTGAAGCAATCATTTACTCCAGACGCTCCGTACAACATCTACGATAGCCTAGATATCGACCGCATTACAGGCGATAACGCTCTAAAAATGCTAACAAAATCAAAAAAAATCATAAGGCTTGAGCATAATCTTTTCATAAGTGCTGCGGCTTTAAATGAAGTGATGAGCCTACTAAGAAATATCATCAAAATTGAAGGCAAAGTCAATATCACAAGTGCGAAAAATCATCTAAATTTAAGCAGAAAATACGCCCTTGCTTATCTCGAATATCTTGATAATTTTGCAGATATTAAGAAATTTGAAAACGATAGGCTTTTTATTTAGAAATAACTTCTATAATGCCAAAAATCAATATAAAGGGTTACAATGAAAAAAGTTATTGCTTGTAGCGTTGCTGCTGCGAGTTTTGCATTTGGAGCAAGTGATGCTCAGATTTTAGAGCTTTTTAGTGCTGCAAAAGATCAAGGATTAAGCGTCACAATAGACTCAAAAACCAAAGTCGCAGATGGCAAATTTGAACAAATTGTTGTCAAAATCAGCGACGGAAGCCAAAGCCAAAATCAAGTTTTATTTAGCGATGGTAAATATCTGTTTCCAGATATCATAGACACAGACAAAAAGCTATCTTATGCCAATGAGTTTAACGACCAAAACCAAAAAGCCGAGATGAAAGCTGGCTACAAAAAACTGGCAGAAGTCATCAAATCTCTTGATAAATCAAAAATCATAACTCTAGGAAATGACCCTGCAAAAGCTACAAAATATCTTTTCACAGATCCACTTTGTCCATACTGTAGACTTGAGCTTGCCGATATAGAAAAAGAGCTTGAAACTTCAAATTTAAAAGTCATCTTAGCTCCGATTCAAAGCCACGGCATAGAAGCTGTTAAAAAATCAATAGCGATAATGAACGAAGTAAAAGACCTAAAAAGCGATAGCGACAAGATAAAAGTGTTTAGAAAATACTTTGCCGAGGACGCCAAAACACCAACAGGCATAAGCGATGAGCAAGTCAAAAAAGAGCAAGAAAACATAATGAGATATTTTGAAACTGGAGCCATAAGAGGCGTCCCTGCGTTTGTAAACGAGAGTGATTTGAAATAAATATAATAAGGAATCTTAAACTAGGTTCCTTATATCTACTAAACTACTTCTTAAATAAACTAATTTTTAAAAATAAATTTGATAAAATACAAAAATATTAAGGACATTAAGCCATGAGAAGTATTTGCGTCATTCCTGCACGTGGTGGAAGCAAAAGAATTCCACACAAAAATATAGTAGATTTTTTCGGCAAACCACTTATAAGTTATGCCATACAAACAGCCAAAAAAGCTGAAATTTTTGATGAAATCATAGTTTCTACAGACGATGAAGATATTGCAAATATATCTATCAAATATGGTGCAAACGTACCAAATCTTCGTCCAAAAGAGCTCAGTGATGATTTTACAAGCAGTGATGAAGTAGAAGATTTTGTTGTCAAAGAGTTTATAAAGCAAGGACAATATTTTGATATATCATGTCAACTCTATGCTACTGCAGTCTTGCTTAAACCACAATTTTTAAAACTAGGCTATAAAGCACTTCTTAATGATAAAAATTTACAATACAGTCTTGGGGTTTGCGAATTTCCCTCCACTATCTTTAGATCATTTGAACTAATAGATGATAAATGCAAAATGTTCTATCCAAATCATTATCTTACTCGTTCGCAAGACTTACCAAAAGCATATTTTGATGCTGGACAATTTTGTTTTAGACGTCTAAATATCCCAAGAGAAATAAATGTATTTGATAAATGTACAAAAGCCATAATATTGCCACGCGAGTTAGTCTGCGATATAGACACTATGCAAGATTTGGAATTTGCCAAAAAACTTTACGCTATTAGTATAAAGGATAAAAATGACTAAACTCAATTTCCCACTAGTCGTAAAACCAAGCGATAGAAGTGCTGGGCGTGGCGTAAAAAAAGTAAATAATATAAATGAATTAAAACAAGCGTTCAAAGAGGCAAAAGAAATATCAAATAATAAGATTGTTTTGATTGAAGAGGTTTTAAGCGGACAACAATTTAGCATAGAGACAATATCATCAAATAAAAAACATCAAATAATAGCCATAACTGAGGAATTCTTTCGCGAAGGCGTAAATGAAGGAGACTATTTAGAAACACAACATTTGATTCCAGCTAGGATTGATGAGATTAGTAAAGAGATGATCCAAACTGAAATTTTTAAGATTTTAGATGCATTTGATGTCAAATTTGGAGCTTCTCACATAGAGCTTAAATTTAAAAACAATAAAATAAAAATCATAGAAGTCGCCAGCAGAATGGGTGGTCTTAGAAATACAATGGTACGCGACGCTTACGATACAGATTACAACAAACTACTTTTAGATTCAAGTTTGAAAAAAAATATTTTTTTAGAAAATCAAACAGTCAAATTTAACTCTATTGCTAAATTTATTTACACTAAAAATGATTACGAAGTCTATAAAAATATCAAGGCAAATTACAACTCACTCATAACAGATGATTTTGTGAATGCCAATGATAGCACTAATTTTTCATACGCATCAAATTTACTTGACTCAAAAGGCTTTTATTATATCAAAATCCCTCTTAGACAAGATCCAGATACTTTGCTTAAGGATTAAAATGGAACATTATTTTATAATCGGTGGCGGAAGTTTGCAGCTAGAGTTTTTGCGTGTAGTAAAACAAAATGGTTTTGTAACCCATTGTTTTGACTACGATCCAAACTGTATTTGCAAGGACGAATGTGATATATTTCACCTAATTAGCATTGATGAAAAAGACAAAATCCTAGAACTTGCTAAAACATACAATATAGCAGGTATCGGCACTACAGCTACTGAGCTAGGCAATATCACAGTGTGCTATGTCGGTGAAAAGCTAGGGCTTGGGACGAACTCTTATGAAACAGCTCTAAACACTACAGATAAGAGCAGAATGAAAAAAATCTTTACTAAATTCAATATCCCAACAGCAAAATATATAGAAATTTCAAATGATGATGAGTTTGAAGCGCTTTTAAAAGACTTAGGGGGGGGGGTAGTTAAGTTTGTCGTAAAACCAAGCGATAGAAGTGCTGGGCGTGGCGTAAAAAAAGTAAATAATATAAATGAATTAAAACAAGCGTTCAAAGAGGCAAAAGAAATATCAAATAATAAGATTGTTTTGATTGAAGAGGTTTTAAGCGGACAACAATTTAGCATAGAGACAATATCATCAAATAAAAAACATCAAATAATAGCCATAACTGAGGAATTCTTTCGCGAAGGCGTAAATGAAGGAGACTATTTAGAAACACAACATTTGATTCCAGCTAGGATTGATGAGATTAGTAAAGAGATGATCCAAACTGAAATTTTTAAGATTTTAGATGCATTTGATATTAAATTTGGTGCTTGCCATATAGAAATAAAATTAGATGGAGATAAAATAAATATCATAGAAATAGCAAGCAGGATGGGCGGCTGGAGAAATGTACTTATAGAAAATTCTTACTGCATCAACTACAATTATTTGCTTTTGCAAACTAGTTTAAAAAATGCACTTCCAAAAATAGACAAATTTCCAAATTTCTACTGCTTAGTTAAGATAATTTTTACACAGCTTGATTATGATTTTTATAAATTTATGAAACAAAATAGATCATCTATGATAGTAAATGACAATGTATCTATCACGGATGAGACTAAATTTAAATACTCATCAGACCTGCTTGATGCAAAAGGATATTACTATATCAAAATACCAAAAAATGATAATCCAAATTTATATATCAAACAAGACATAGCTACTTTTTAGCAATGACTCTAATAAAAACATCATCTTCATCTTCAAAAGGAGCAAAACCTTTATCTTCTTTGGCGAAAATGATTTGAAAACCAAGACATTTTAAATCATTACAAAGCATATCAAAATCTAAGAATCTACGATAATGATCTTGGAAAATATATTCGTTTTCGCTAATTTCTTCACCTTTTCCAAATAAAGAATTCTTCATACCGCGAACTTCTATACAAAATAATCCATTAGTTTTCAACGCGGAAACAACCCAAGAAAAAAGCTTTTTTTGCTGAGAAGCATTAATACTGTGAATAGTAAAACGTGAATACACAACATCGTAAGATTCATTTTCTGTAGCTAATTCACAAAAATTTTCACATTTAAAATGCAAGCTATTGTTTTGATATTTTTTTTGTAGAAATTCTATTTCATTTTTGCAAGCGTCTACAGCAGTTACTTTAATGCCATTTTTTGATAAAAATACAGCATCCCTACCATTGCCGCAACCGAGTTCAAGCAATGAGTAATTTTTTAAAAAATAATTGTCTAAACAAAAACTAGAAAATAATGAGTGGGCAAATGGAATGCTATTAGCTTTATAAAAGTTTTCCCAATATAAATTTCCTATACTATCATTAATAGAAATATTTGCACGTAATTCAAAATATCTATATACAACATCTATTAAAAATAGCGCGGCAATTAGGTAAAAAAACGCATCATAATACTGTGTTGTAATAGCACAAACTATTAAAATTGCAAGCAAACTTGCATCTATTCCCAATATAAAACCACGTTCAAAAAGAAATTTTTTAATACCAAATCTATAAATTTGTTTTAGCTTTCTTAATTTTTTGACTATATAAAAAGTGCATACCAACCCATGCAAATTCATCATAATTAAAACAGCTAAAAGTGCGAATATATCAATATCATAAGAAATATAAAGAACAATAAAAACTGCATTAAATGCTATTTCATCGACAAAAACATCAAGATAGTGACCAATTTTACTAGATAAATTTTTATATCTTGCTAGCATTCCATCAATATGATCTAATAGACTATATATAAAAAATGATAAACCGGCTAATAAATTTTGATGAGTAAAAATATAGTAAAAACAAAGTGAAACAAATAAAAAACTTACTATTGTTATTTGATTTGGAGTAATTTTAGTTTTTACTAACGGCAATAAAATAAATCGTTGTATAATAAGTACGCGATATAAATACTCTGTAATATAATAAGTCTTTCCTTCTAACCTTTGTGATTTTTTCAATTTTTCATCTAAATTCATTAAGAATCCCTTTTTTTATTTTCAAACATCGTCACAAACAAGCTTTTATTGATATTTAGTAAAATATTTTATTAAAATCTAATTCGCTAGTGCGATGTATATTAAATTTGCTATTAATATTTTCTCTTATTGCTAAACGCTTTTGATAATTTAAATTTTGTAAAATTCTTAAAATTTCATCATCTTTTGCATTTACTAGCATTCCCATTTCAACACCAAATTTAGCTAAATTTTCTTGATTTTTTGCTAGCGTTATTCCGATAATAGGAACTCCTAAACATAAAAATTCATAAGTAGTCTGCCCTAATCCACATATACCTATATCACACATACTCATTAGTTTTGACATATCAGCGTTATCGTGACATTTTATGAATGTATTTTGCAAACTTCTTACTTCATCTTTAAATTTAAATGCATTAGTTATAGCTACGTTTAGCGTGATACCATTATCTTCTAAAAATTTTTGCAAATTTACAATAATTTTTTTGGTTAAATTATTGTCATCACTACCACCAAGAGTAAGAAATATATTTTTTATATTTTCATTTATTTTAATTTTTTGAGTATTAAAAAATTCATCTCTTAGTGAACAATAATCAAATATAAGCTTAGTTCTTTTAGATATTTTATAATCCAACTGCCTTGCATATAGATTTTGATTAAAAATATAATCTACATCATAAAATTCAAGTTCGCATTCGTCATCTATACACATAACTTTTTTAAACTTAGTTTTTATTTCTGTAAAAAAACTAGCAGGCACATCATAACTATCCACTATTAAAAAATCAGCTTTCAAAACAAAAATATCACTTAAGTTGTTGATTTTTATCAAATTAAATCCACACTTTTCAACTATGTGATGCCCCGTTTGATACTCTATTTTATTATCACTTACAAAACATACATCAAACATTTTTAGACTATCACAAAGTACAAGCATACGCATAATATGACCTAGCCCTATACACTCTCCACCATTTGCGTATAGTAGAATTTTCATTATTTTACCAAAGTAATCATATAATCATCATCTGCAAAACTATCATTTTCATGTGATTTTAGAATTCTATTTATTTCTATTTTTGAGAATTTATAAAACAAGCGTTTTACTTCATCTTTATCAAAAAAATACATCGGCATTCCATTTTCTTTAAATGCTGATTTTGCACTATCACTTTCATTGATAATAACTTGATATCTATCTTGTTTTATACTTTTTTCATATCTATAATCATTTAGATTTCTAACCACCACATAAGCTTTTGCCTCTGGCTTCAATACCCTTCTTATCTCGTCTGCTGCCTTTTGGATTATCTCTTTTGAGTTATAGTAAAGAACACCATAGCATATTAATCCATCAAAAAAATTATCACTATATGGCAGATCACTTACACTAGCTACTTCAAGATTTGCATTTAAAGAATTCTCATCCAATAAACTTTTAGTGGCAATAATACCATTTGATGAATAGTCACACCCATAAGCATTATAGCCAGCTTCTGCTAGAAACTTTACATGTCTTCCAGCACCACAACCAAGATCTAATATTGTTCCACCTCTGGTGAAATTCCTAAATACAAAAGTTACAACATCATCACTTGGATATTTTGGTTGATGACGTTTTTCTTTGTGAAGCTCACACCATTCATTTTGATTTTGCATTATTACTCCTTATTTTTATATAGTTTTTAAGATTATATCGATATTTTGCTTAATTTGATTTTCGCTTATACTTTCATCAAGCCATAAATTTACTACTTGTTTTTCAAAGATTCTAGAGTTCTTAAGATCACAACACTTTCCATTAAAAATCTTATCATTACACTCATACCATGAACTACAATCTATATTTTTACTTCGTAATTTTTGTAGAAATTCATCTCTATTTTGACCTATAAAGCGAAAAGTCCATCTCCAAGGCACAGTGTCATTAGAAATTTTAGGATTTATGATAAATTGATGTTTTAACTCACTTTGATAAATTTTAGCCTTTTTTCTCCTAGCGATATAAATATCATCAAGCCTGTTTAACTTTTCTTCTAAAACTTCATTTTCGCTTTCTTTATATAAAAGTGTATATTCTAAAAGCAACTCTCTAATTTTATTATAATAGTCTGCTTTATGCTTATCTATAGCATAATACCTATTCCTATACTCATCAAAAGCCTTTATATAGTTGCTAGGGCGTAAAGTCAAGGTATCATTTATAAACCTTATCTTATCTAAGTATTTATTACTCAAAACCGCACCCCCCCCCATTTCATTTTGTAAAAATTTGGTATGACCAAAACTTAATATAGCAAAATCTGAGTTTTTATCTATTTTATATGTTTGAGCACAGTCTTCTACTATAAATATAGACTTTTCTTTACAAAAATCTATTATTCTTTCATCACATATATGACCGTAGATATGAGCCAAAACAAGCGACTTAAAACCAAATCTTTCATAGCTCTCTTTAACACTATCAAAACTAAGTGTAAAATTATCTAAATTTATATCTCCAAAAATAGGCTCAAGACCAGCTTTAATAGAGGCACAAGAGACTTGCGGACAAATAATGTTTGGTATCAATATATTTTTGCAACCAATATCTTTTAAGTGTCTGAAACAAGAATATAACGCACTGGTTCCAGAGGCAGTATATATGCAATCTTTTGCATTAAATTTTAAAGAAATACTTTTTTCAAGACCATTCATAATTAAAACCTTATATCTAGTATATTTAACATTTTATTATACACTAAAGTTTAAGATATATTTCAAAAAGTCGATATATGATGAATAAAATTCAGAAAGATTAAGATGAACTATCAATCGTCAAGACCATACATAATAGCTGAAATGTCAGCGAACCACTGCGGGGATAAAAACTTAGCTTTTAAAATAATCAAAGCAGCCAAAGAAGCTGGAGCAGACGCGGTAAAGGTGCAAACCTACACAGCCGACACTATCACCATTGACTGCAAAGACAAAATATTTATGACTAGGGAAGATGGGCTTTGGGCAGGGCAAACATTATATGATTTATACAAAAAAGCATACACTCCTTGGGAGTGGCAAAGCGAGCTAAAAATATACGCTGACGAGATTGGAATAGACTTTTTCTCAACTCCGTTTGATTTTAGCGCAGTGGATTTTTTGGAAAGCATTAACGTTCCTATGTATAAAATCGCTTCTTTTGAAGCAATTGATTATCCGCTTATCAAATATGCTGCTAAATTTAAAAAGCCCATGATAATCTCAACTGGGATTTCAAGCTTAGAAGAAATTTATGAAGCAATTGAAACTTGTAAAAGTGCAGGAAATAATGATATCACCATACTCAAATGTACTTCAAGTTATCCTGCAAAAATAGAAGACATGAACCTTGCTACTATAAAAGATATGCTTGAAAAATTTTCTCCTATGGGGGTAAAAGTTGGTCTTAGCGACCATTCTATGAGTTTAGAAGTTCCTATAACAGCAGTAGCGCTTGGGGCTAGCGTGATAGAAAAACACTTCACCATAGATAGGACTTTAGGCGGGGAAGATAGTGGTTTTTCACTAAATAGAGATGAGTTTAAAGCTATGAGTAGCGCAGTTAAAAATACTTATAAGGCGCTTGGAAGAGTGAATTATGACATAAATGAAAATAATAGAAAATTTGCTAGATCGCTTTTCGTGGTAGACGATATAAAAATAGGAGAGATTTTGACCTCTAAAAATATCAGATCTATAAGACCAAACAACGGACTTCATCCTAAATTTTATAATGAAATTTTAGGAAAAAGGGCAAAAGTAAATCTCAAATTCGGTCATCCTTTAAGCTTGGATGATTTTGAGTAAATTTTAAATAGACTTTTTGATTTAAGTAAATTTGGTTGAAAATCAGCCAAATTTACTACTAAAACTACTAAATATAACCTTGATCTATCATAGCATCAGCTACTTTTCTAAATCCAGCGATATTTGCACCAAGCACTAGGTTTCCAGCTTGTCCGAACTCAACTGAAGTATTATAACTATCTTCAAAAATATTTGTCATAATAGTATGAAGCTTGTTATCAACCTCATCAAATGTCCATTTTTGCATACTTGCATTTTGGCTCATCTCTAAGCCACTTGTCGCAACGCCACCAGCATTTGCAGCTTTTGCAGGACCAAATAAGAAGTCATTTTTGCTAAGCATAAAATCAATCGCATCAAGAGTACTTGGCATATTCGCACCCTCACACACCAAACGGCAACCGTTTGCATAAAGAGTTTTGATATCAGCTAAGTGAAGCTCATTTTGAGTAGCACTTGGGAATGCTGCGTCACAAGGTACAGTCCAAACGCCGTTTTTACCAGCTTCATAAGAACTCACTGGAGTAAATATTGCTGATTTTTTCTCATTTACATACTCTACTAAACCTTTTCTTTCGACCTCTTTTAAGCGTTTTAAAAGAGCTAGATCGATGCCCTCTTTGTCATAAATAAAGCCAGTTGAGTCGCTCACAGTAACTGGAAGTGCGCCAAACTGATAAAGTTTTTCTACTGTATAGATCGCCACGTTTCCAGCGCCACTGACTGCACATACTTTGCCCTCAAGTGAGCCACCAGCCTTTTGAAGCATCTCTTTTGCGAAATACACTGAACCATATCCAGTAGCTTCAGTTCTTGCAAGACTTCCGCCCCAGTTTAGTCCCTTGCCTGTCAAAGCTCCGTCAAATCTATTTGTTAGTTTTTTGTATGCACCAAACATATATCCGATCTCTCTACCGCCCACGCCGATATCGCCAGCTGGCACATCTTTTACGTCACCTATAAGTTTGTAAAGTTCATACATAAACGCTTGACAAAATCTCATGATTTCGCCATCGCTTTTGCCTTTTGGATCGAAGTTGGCTCCACCTTTGCCACCACCCATGCTAAGCCCAGTTAGTGAGTTTTTGAAAATTTGCTCAAAACCAAGAAATTTGATGATATCAAGGCAAACTGACGGGTGAAATCTAAGACCGCCTTTGTATGGTCCAAGAGCTGAATTGAACTCAACGCGGTATCCAAAATGGCTGCATGGCTCATTTTTGTCATTCATATAAGTCACCCTAAACATTGTAGTACGCTCAGGCATAACTATACGGTCGATTATGCGATGTTTTAGGTATTTGTCTTCCCTAGAAAGAAGTGGCTCAAGATTACGCAAGATTTCTGTTGCAGCTTGTAAGAATGTAGTTTGTCCAGGACTAGTTCTTTTGATGTGTTCAAGAGTTTGATCTATATATTCGTGTACTCCCATTTGTAACTCCCATTTTTAAGATTTTGTATTTGATTATATAAAAAAAGATTTAAAGGTTACTTTAATTTTTAAATTTATGGCAAATTATTTTTTTAGGAGTGTAAATTTGTAGCACTATTTTGGGTCAAAGTTAAATTTTTTAGCCTCATTTAAAAATTTCTTTAAAGATTTCTTTTCTTTTATACCCATTTTATAACTTATAAAATTTAAATACCACTTTATATCACTACTTTTGACACCTCTAGTGGCTGCATAATTTTCAATAATATATCTTGGTATTTTTATTTTATGCTTTAAGAATTCTTTAACAAGTTTTTTATAGCCACTTTTGTTTTTGATATAAGTAAATCGACCAAATACAAACGGCAAGCCTGTTTTAGCATTCCAAACCTCACCCATATCGTAAAATGCGTCTTTGCCGTCTTTTAAGTAGGCTTTTAGTGCATTATCTCCGATGATAACTTCACCATCTAAAGACAAAATTTTGCTAAGCATATTTGAGCTCATGGAAGCAGGATCTAGCCTTTTAGGGCTATTTTTACGGACTAAAACTGATTTTACGCCCTTTTTTGAGCATATTCCAAAATCTAAAGTTTTGTATTTGCTTCGCCTACTTTCCACGCTTGAGATAACAGCAGCGTCCACTCTAGCATAATAAAGATCCTTGCAAAGCTTGCTTGGGACGCCTTTTTTGTATTCGATAGATTTTTTTACTGCATTTTGAAGTGGATAACGCTTCAAAAAGACATGAAATGGGAGTAAATTTAGATAATCAATCTTACCAAAAAGCATATCTTGACCTAATTTATAGTGTTAAAAACTCTATCTCCAGCATCCCCAAGACCTGGGATTATATAGCCTTTTTCATTTAGCCCTTTATCGATGGCTGCGGTATAGACCTCAACATCTGGATAAATTTCACTAAATCTATTTAGCCCCTCAGGAGCTGCAAGAATAGAGATAAATTTAATCTTTTCGACGCCTTTGCTTTTTAGAAATTTAACCGCGTCAATCGCCGTACCACCAGTAGCAAACATCGGATCTATGATGATTGCAAGGCGTTCTTTATGGTCTTTTGGAAGTTTAGCGTAGTAAAACTCAGCTTCAAGTGTTTGCTCGTTTCTTTGAAATCCCAAAAATCCCACGCTAGCATCAGGTAAAAGCTTAAATACGCTATCAAGCATTCCAAGAGCAGCACGTAAAATCGGGCAAATCATAACTTTTGTAGCCATTTTTTTAGCTTTTGTGGTCGCAACTGGGGTTTGCACCTCTACATCTTTTAGCCCAAAATCTCTACTCGCCTCAAAAAGCATGAGATAAGTTATCTCATCGACAAGCATTCTAAACTGAAATGGATCTGTGTTAATATCTCTTAAAATAGCGAGTTTGTGTTCTATTAGCGGATGTGAGATTAGTTTGATATTTTGCATTTTATTTCCTTAAATTTAACCGGTAAATTTAATGAAATCAGATAAATTTAACCCAAAATGCGAAGCCACACTTTGGATTTATTTCATTAATTACCCAAAAAGTTTTGGGTAATTATAGTCAAATTTAGCTTAATTATTGGAGTTTTTTAAGTTGTTCTACGTAAGCTGCTTTGTCAAATTCTTTTACCAAGCTCACTCCGTCATTTACAGCAGCTTCTGCGACTGCTGGAGCTACTACTAAAAGCACTCTTGGATCAAATGGTTTTGGTATGATATAATCTTTGCCAAATTTAATCTCTTTGCCATTATACGCATCTCTTACGCTGCTTGGGACTTCTTCTTTAGCTAGCTGTGCAAGTGCTTTAGCTGCTGCCATTTTCATATTTTCGGTGATTTTTGTAGCGCGGACATCTAAAGCACCTCTAAAGATAAATGGAAAGCCCAAAACGTTATTTACTTGGTTTGGATAGTCACTTCTTCCTGTTCCCATCATAATATCATCTCTCACGCTAAGAGCATCTTCTGGAGTGATTTCTGGGTTTGGATTAGCTAAAGCAAAAATAATAGGATTTGGCGCCATGCTTGCTACCATTTCTTTGCTTACGACGCCAGCTTTTGAAAGCCCAAGAAACATATCAGCACCCTTCATTGCATCGCCTAAAGTTCTAGCCTCAGTGTCGATGACAAACTCTTTTTTCTCAGCATTTAGATCAGTTCTGCCACTGTGTATTACGCCTTTGCTATCTACCATAGTTATGTGTTTTACGCCAAGATTTCTATACATTCTAGCGCAAGCTATACCAGCAGCGCCACTACCACTTACTACGACTTTTACATCGCTAGCTTTTTTGCCAGTTATTTCAAGAGCGTTTATAAGTCCAGCAGTTGTGATCATCGCTGTGCCGTGTTGGTCATCGTGCATAACTGGAATATTTACGCTCTCTTGAAGTTTTTTCTCTATATAGAAGCATTTTGGAGCGCAAATATCTTCAAGATTTATACCACCAAATGTAGGAGCTAGGGCTTTGCAGATTTCAACTATTTTATCTGGATCTTTTTCGTCTAATTCTATATCAAAAGCATCTACGTTTGCGAATTTTTTAAATAAAACTGATTTGCCTTCCATGACAGGTTTGCCAGAAACTGCGCCGATATCACCAAGTCCCAAAACTGCAGTTCCGTCGCTGATAACTGCTACAAGGTTACCTTTGTTTGTGTATTTATACGCTAGCTCTGGATTTGCTTCTATCTCTTTGCAAGGTACTGCAACGCCTGGAGTGTATGCAAGACTTAGGTCGTCTGCTGTTTGGCATGGTTTTTTTACATTGATTTCTATCTTACCATTTATATGGTACTCTAGGGCTTTTTCTCTTAAATCCATTGTTTTTCCTTAAATTTTACTTGTGTTTATTTTGTAATTTTACGATTATAGCCAAAATATTTTTATTTATAATTAAAACTTAATTTTACAATATACTTTTTAAACAAAATGTTACTTTTTGTAATTTTGATTTTTTTAAACTCTTTAAATTTATGTATAAATATATTTTAAGTTGGGTTTTATAATTTAATTTAGAGAAATTTTAAATGGCGTATATTGGATATTTAGAAGTATTTTTATTTATCTGAATTTATAAAATAAATTTATCTCAAAATCAAATTCACGTCATATTGAAATTTGCCAAGCAAATTTATTAAATTTTTTACTTATATTTATTGCTTTGATAGATAAAAGAAGATTATAATTATTTAGTTAGTATATTTTAAATTTATTTTAATCATCTGGCTATAAAATTTAACCAGATGATTTAGTTTGAAAAACTATTTTGATAGGAGTTTTGTGATTCTTGATTTGAGTTTTTGAGTGCCAATAACTTCGATAATCTCAAAAATACTTGGACTCACAGTCCCACCAGTGATAGCAATACGGATTGGCTGAGCGATGTCTTTTAGCTTTTTACCACGATTATCTAAAAATGCAATTGTCATCTCTTCGTACTCTTTAGCACTCAAGTCCTTATCCCCAAGCTCATCTTTAAACTCGCCTAGAAGTGCTTTTGCCTCATCGCTGATAAATTTAGCCAAAGCCTTTTCATCGTAAATTTCAGGCTCATTTATGATATTTAGTGCTGAGTTTTTAAGCTCGAGCAAAGTTTTGCTACGCTCTCTAAGACTATCAAGAAGTAGCTCGCCTTTATTTATAGCCCTAAAATCCAAGCCAAAATACTTCATATCATCAGCCAAACGCTCATAAGGAAGGGTTTTGATATAGTGAGCATTTAGCCAGTCGAGTTTGGTTAGATTGTATGTTGAGGCTGATTTATTGATGTCGTGCGGATCAAAAAACTCAAGCATATCATGCATAGAAAAAATCTCATCATCGCCATGACTCCAGCCAAGACGAATGAGGAAATTTAGCAACGCTTCAGGCAAATAGCCCATATTTTTGTATTCCATCACATCAGTCGCACCATGTCTTTTTGATAGCTTGCTGCCGTCGCTTCCATTTATCATCGCTACGTGGAAAAACTCTGGTATCTTAAAGCCCAAAGCCTCGTACAAAATGATCTGTTTTGGTGTATTACTAAGATGATCGTCGCCTCTGATGACATGAGTCACGCCCATCAAAGCATCATCTATCACAACGCAAAAATTATAAGTCGGAGTGCCGTCACTTCTAGCGATAATAAAATCATCAAGTATGTCAGCGCAGTTGAATTTCATATCGCCTTTTATGCCATCTTTAAACTCAATTACACCATCAAGTGGAGCTTTTATACGGATAACTGGCTCTATGCCACTTGGTGGAGTGCCAGTAAAATCCCTATATCTGCCATCGTATTTTGGGCGTTCTTTTCTAGCTTCTTGAGCTGCTCTTAGCTCATCAAGCTCGACTTTGCTCATATAGCATTTATATGCTTTGCCCTCATCAAGGAGTTTTTGGATATATTCTTTGTACAGATCAAATCTTTTTGATTGGTATGTCACTTCGCCATCATAGTCTAAGCCACACCAGTTAAAGGCTTCTCTGATAGCCACAACTGCTTCTTGTGAGTTTCTTTTTAGATCCGTATCTTCTATACGTAGTAGAAATTTTCCGCCATTTTTCCTAGCATAAAGGTAGCTATAAAGTGCCGTTCTAAGCCCTCCGACGTGCAAAAATCCTGTTGGACTTGGAGCAAATCTAGTTGTAAGCATGTTATTAATTCCTATTATTTATCAAATTTGGATATAATTTTAACTCAAATTTGCTTTAATAAAGGTTTGTTAATGAAAAAAATAGCATTTAGCTTTGCGTTTTTAGTTAGTTTGGTTCATGGAGGATATGTAAATGGTCTTGTTGCGACAGTAGAAAATGAACCGATCACAGACTATGAAATGAACTCAGTGATGAGACAGATGAATATAGACTCACAAAAAGCCCTAAATGTCTTAATAAGACAAAAGCTTGAAGACGCGCAAATAAGTGCTTTAAATATCACAGTTGATCCATTTGAGGTAAATGAAAAAATTTCGCAAATCATCAGCGCAAACGGCCTTGATATGCAGACTTTCCAAAGTATGCTCGCCTCAAAGGGCGTAAGCTTTGATATGTTTAAAAAAGATATAGAAAACGGCTTAAAAAAAGAAAAACTTTACGCTAGAATCCTGAATAATCCAAGCCAAAACATCACTCCAGAAAACGCAAGAAGATTTTATGAATCAAATTTGGGTATGTTTGCTCAGTTTGAAACTATAAATATAGTAAGATACTCTTCAAACTCAAAAGAAGCTTTAGAAAACGCAGCAAAAAGCCCTATGAGCGTGCAACCTGGCGTAAATATAGAAAACCTAAAACTAGAATCCAAAAATCTAAATCCACAGCTAAGATATATATTTTTAAATACCAAAAATAACACTTTCACTCCAGCTTTTGGTGGCAATGGCGAATATCAGATGTTTTACGTGGTTTCAAAAGAAGGCTCATACGTGCCTAGATTTGAAGATGTTGAAAAAGAGGTTATATCTGCTATGGCAAACCAAGAACGCGAAATCGCAGTGGCTGATTATTTCAACAAACTACGCTCAAAAGCAAATATTGAAATTGTAAAGAGATAGTGGTTTGACAATAATTTAAATAAATTTGGTATCAAATTTGATACCAAATTTATTGTCAAAATTACAATTTTATAATGCACTACCCTTTTTAGGGATAAAAAAGCTTTCCATATTTGCCTTTTCTAGTTTAAGTAACTGCACTTTTTTATCGATACCACCTGCGTAACCAGTTAGGCTTCCGTTTGTTCCGACCACACGATGACAAGGGATAATGAGCGATATTGAGTTGTGGCTCACAGCGTTGCCAACTGCTTGTGCTGACATTTTGTCTAGGCCATTTTCTTTGGCGATTTTCGCAGCGATTTGTCCGTAAGTCATCGTGTGACCGTGTGGAATTTGCAGCATAATATCCCATACTGATTTGCGAAATTTAGAGCATTTCATCAAAAGTTTAGGCGTAAAATCTGGTATTTCACCACCAAAATAAATGTCTAGCCAACGCTTAGTTTCTTCAAAAACCAAAAGCTCCTTAACAAGGGCTTGTTTATCAAGCGTATCGGCAAAATATTTTTGATCATCAAACCACAAACCAATCAAACTCTCCCCGTCGCTACCAAGCGTAATACCACCTAGTGGCGAATCATAATGACTGATATATTGCATTTTCTCTCCATTTTATACCGTTTTATTGGATATTTTATTTATATTTTTTGTGTATTTTGGTGCGTAATCTCTCAGCTCAGGGATTGCCCCACCAGCAACCGCCCAAAAATACAGACTCACCACGCTGCAATAAGGGCTAAAACGCCTACGGTATTTTTCAAAAAGTTCTTTGCTAATGAATCTGTGATGATAAACCATACGAATCCCGCGCAAAATAGCAAGGTCGCCGTAACTAAATACATTTGGTCGCTGCAAGCAAAATATCAAAATCATTTCAGCCGTCCATACGCCAATTCCTTTGAGCTTTGATAACTCTGTGATAAACTCATCGTCGCCTAGCTGCGATAATTCATCTAAATTTAGTTCGCTAGATGCGACTTTTTTAGCAAAATCCAAAATATAATCTGCTTTGCGGTAGCTTATACCAAGCCCTTGAAGTTTATCTTGTTTAGCAATAATTGCTCCGGCATTTACTACGCCAAGTTCTGCTTGAAATTTACCCCAAATGCTCTGGTGAGCTTTGGTTGAGATCTGCTGACCTATGATAGAATTAACAACGCAAGCAAACAGATCCGAACGCACTTCTTTCTTGACGTGTCCTATTTGGTCTATGATGCGTGCTAGCATTTTGTCTTTATTTTTCAAATAATTTATCTCTTCTAATCCATACTGAAAATACACTATAGCGCCTTTTTGTTTTGATTAAATCTTAAAATTATAACTAAATTTGAGAATATTAAGTGATTTGCTTGAATAAATAATGAATTTGGCATCAAATTTGATGCCAAATTTTAGTGTTTAGATAGATAGTTTGTATCGTAAAGGTTATTTATAAAATCGCTATTATCCATCATATTTAGATGGAAATCTTTTGTAGTTTTAATGCCTTGGATTACAAGCTCATCAAGTGCTACTTTCATCTTCGCAATGGCTCTAGTTCTGTCTTTATCATAAACTATAAGCTTGCCTATCATACTATCATAATACGGTGGCACGCTATAGCCCTCATAAACGTGGCTATCCATTCTTACATTTCTACCACCAGGTGCAATGTATTTTGTGATCTTGCCTGGGTTTGGAGTGAAACTTTTTGGATCTTCAGCTGTGATACGACACTCTATAGCATGACCTTTTAGATTTATCTCATCTTGGCTAAGAAGTTTTTCGCCTTGAGCGATTCTTATCATCCACTCGATCAAATCTAGTCCGCTACACATCTCGCTTACACAGTGCTCGACTTGAAGCCTTGTATTCATCTCAATGAAGTAAAATTTATTATCTCTTTGGT